>CAUABB010000169.1 GCA_958427155.1 uncultured Oscillospiraceae bacterium
CTATTATAGATGAAATGCAAGAAACAAATAAGGACGTGGTTGAAACAAAATTACGTCCTTATTTGCAGAATTTAAATTCAGTATAATGTTGATAGGGAAAAGGAGGCTTGGGGATGAGACAGTATTATTTGGCAGTTGATATTGGCGCTTCTAGTGGTCGCCATTTACTGGGATGGTTTGAAGATGGAAAACTTTATACAGAGGAAGTTCACCGTTTTGAAAATACTCCAGTTCGAAAAAACGGATATCTCTGTTGGAATTTATCGGAGTTGTTTCATGAAATAAAAAAAGGTCTGATCAAATGTGATAAGATCGGAAAGCGCCCTTCTTTTATGGGAGTCGATACCTGGGGAGTCGATTTTGTTTTGCTGGATTCGGATGGCGCAATTTTAGGAAATACCGTCGCTTATCGAGATGACCGGACAGATGGAATGGACCGGCTGGTAGAAGAAATTATCTCTCCGCGGGAACTGTATCGGCGGACGGGGATTCAAAAACAACCTTTTAATACCATTTATCAGTTGATGGCGGTTCAGAGGGAACACCCGGAATATCTTGCGCAAGCAAAAGACTTTTTGATGATTCCGGATTATTTTCATTATTTGTTGACGGGAATAAAAACCTCGGAATACACTAACGCAACAACGACAGGCCTTATTGGGGCGGAGAGCGGAACGTGGGACAGGCAGTTGATGAAAAAATTGCAGTACCCGGAAAATATGTTTCATCCTCCTTTAAAACCCGGAATGGTTCTGGGAGGCTTAAAGGATGAAATACGCCGTGAAATCGGTTTTGATTTAAAGGTTGTTTTACCGGGAACCCATGACACTGCTTCTGCTGTTTTAGCGGTACCGGGTGACGGGAAGGAAATTTATCTGAGCTCAGGAACCTGGTCGCTGATGGGGGTGGAGCGAACAATACCCGACTGTTCAGAAACAAGCTGGAAGGCGAATTACACCAATGAAGGTGGATATGGAGGAAGCTATCGTTACTTAAAAAATATTATGGGATTGTGGATGCTCCAGTCTCTGCGAAAAGAGTGGGATAAAAAATATTCTTTTGAAGAGCTGGCGCGACTTGCCGAAGAAAACAGAGGGTTTCCGGCTCGGGTTGAGGTAAATGACCATAGTTTTCTTTCGCCGAATAGTATGGTACAGGCGGTAAAGGATTATTGTGCTAGTACTGGCCAAAAGGTGCCGGAAACGGACGGCGAAATTATTTCAGTTGTTTATTTGAGTTTGGCGGAGAGTTATTGTAGGACGGTGGAGGAACTGGAAAATCTGACAGGACAAAAATATCATGAAATCCGAATTGTAGGAGGCGGCTGTAGGGACCGCTATCTAAATCGTTTGACAGCGGAACGGGCTGCCAGAAAAGTTTGCGCTGGGCCGGTAGAAGCCACAGCGATTGGCAATCTTATAGCACAGCTCCTTGGAACTGGAAAAATCAGATCTGTTAAGGAAGCGAAAGAGATTATTAGTCGTTCCTTTGAAATTGCAGTATTTGAGTGAGGTATCAACGATGAACAGAGAAGAACGCTATCAGTCAGCAAAGGAAATTTATAGAAATTTGGGAATCGATACAGATGAGGCAATCCGGATGCTCGGGGAAATACCGATCTCCCTTCATTGCTGGCAGGGAGATGACGTGCAGGGATTTGAAAATTCCGAACCTCTTTCCGGTGGAATTCAAGCAACAGGAAACTACCCAGGAAAGGCGCGTATCCCGGAAGAACTTATGAGTGATCTCGATATGGCATTTAGGCTGATTCCGGGAAAGCATAAGCTTAATCTTCATGCGAACTATGCTATTTTTGAACCGGGGGATTTTGCTGACCGGAATGAGCTGCAACCTCGCCATTATGCAAAATGGGTGGAATTCGCCCAAAAAAGAGGAATAGGGCTTGACTTTAACCCAACCCTTTTTTCGCATCCAAAAGCGGTGGACGCTACTCTGTCTAGTTCCGATCCGGAAATCAGAAAGTTTTGGGTTGATCACTGCAAACGCTGTATTCAAATCTCTCAGTATTTTGCAGAAGAACTTGGACAGCCCTGCTTGATGAATATTTGGATTCCGGACGGTTTGAAAGATATTCCGGCTGACCGCCTGACACCTCGGGCGCGTTTTGCGCAGTCTCTGGACGAAATCCTCTCTATGGAGTATGATAAGGAAAAGGTATGGATCAGTTTGGAATCCAAGGTGTTCGGAATCGGTTTAGAGTCGTATACAGTCGGTTCAAATGAGTTTTGTATCAGCTATGCGGCTTCCCGCGGGATCCTTCCACTGATGGATAACGGGCATTATCATCCTACAGAGATGGTATCAGACAAAATTTCTTCTCTCCTTCTCTTTTTTGATAAACTGGCCCTTCATATTACCCGTCCGGTTCGATGGGATAGTGACCATGTTGTTCTGTTTGATGACGAAACCCGGGAAATTGCGAAGGAATTGGTTCGGAATCATGCTCTGAAAAGGATCTTCCTTGGCCTTGATTTTTTTGATGCTGGGATCAATCGCGTTGCAGCTTGGGTAATAGGAATGCGTAATTTTCAAAAGGCACTTCTCTATGCGCTTCTTTGCCCAAACGAAAAAATGGCAATGCTTCAGGAAGAAGGGCGGTTTACAGAGTTAATGATGCTTCAGGAAGAATTGAAGACCTGTCCGTTTGGCGATGTTTGGGATCAATTTTGTCAGGAAAATGCCGTTCCGGGTTCGGAATGGTATGAAGACATAAGACAATATGAAGCAGAAGTGTTAAGCAAAAGAAACTGAGAGTACCGCTTTAAGTTGATACTGTTTGCAAAATATAAGTTTTGGTGGGGAAAGGGATGTTTAATATTGAAAGTGCTGGAGACTAGTTTTACCAGGGGATTTGTTCGTCTTGCAAATGATGGATTTGAGCAGGGATGGCATGAGCGCAATGGAGGAAACCTCAGTTATCGGTTAACATCCGAAGAAATGGAAAGTGTCCGGAGCGATTTGAGTTTTACGGATAATTGGAGGCCTATTGGAACTAAAGTACCAGAACTTTCTGGAGAATTTTTCATGGTAACCGGCTCTGGAAAATTTTTTCGAAATGTTGTTTTAGATCCTGAAGATACCTCGGCAATTATTGAAATAGATCGGGTGGGGGAGAACTACCGGGTTGTATGGGGACTGAAAAATGGTGGAAATCCTACTAGTGAACTCCCAACCCATCTAATGAACCATGAGGTAAAAAAGCGTAAAACAGACGGGCGGCACAGAGTCATTTACCATTGTCATCCGGCTAATATTATTGCGCTCACCTTTGTCCTTCCGTTAAAAGACGAGGTGTTTACCCGTGAACTTTGGGAGATGGCGACCGAATGCCCGGTTGTTTTTCCGGATGGAATCGGGGTTGTGGAATGGATGGTTCCAGGGGGACGGGAAATCGCTGTAAAAACCTCTGAGTTGATGGAATATTATGATGTCGCAGTTTGGGCACATCATGGAATTTTTTGTTCCGGCGAAACCTTTGATCTTACTTTCGGATTAGCACACACAGTTGAAAAGTCAGCGGAAATCCTTGTAAAAACTCTTTCTATGTCTCCTCATAAGCTTCAGACGATTTCTCCCGATGGTTTTCGTCGTTTGGCAAGGGATTTTCATGTAACTCTACCTGAAAGGTTTCTGTTTGAAAAAGATTTGTAAACATTTTATAATTATAGGTGCTAAACATTTTTAATAATTGGTTTTATGTTTTTTTCATCAGCGTTTCAATAAGTTTCAAATTAAATTTTAAATTGTATAAAACTAGTTTCGATTTTATAAAAGAAAATGGAGCGCAGTGGTTCCAGACGGAAAGAAGAGAATGAGATGGACAGCCGTCTGCTTTCAGCTTTGGCGAAAATTACAGAAGAAGAAAAAGATCTGATGACGGGTGGAGAAATCGAGAAAAAACGCTATACATCCGGAAGAAACTTTGTTGTTGACCGTGCCAAGATGCTTCGCCGTGGTGAGCTTATTGCCTTGCGTCCTCATACCCGTTTTGTGGATTTTCCGTTGCATAGCCATAATTTTATTGAGGTAATGTATGTCTG
>CAUABB010000170.1 GCA_958427155.1 uncultured Oscillospiraceae bacterium
TATTATTTCAGAAGAAAGCATGTATAAACTTTCCGATCGTAAGGGGAGGTTGATTGCTCTTCGCCCAGATTCGACGATGCCGATTGCCCGGCTCGTTTCCACAAGACTTAAAGAGCAACCTCTTCCAATACGACTTTTTTATAACCAAAAGGTTTACCACGCTACGCCGAGCCTAACAGGAAAAAGCGATGAAGAACTTCAAAGTGGTATTGAAATGATAGGTGTATCAGGAAAGCGGGCTGATCTTGAAGCGCTTTTTCTTGCGGTAGAAGCTCTTGAAAACTGCAATTCTTCTAACTACCGTCTTGAAATTGGTCATATTGCAATTTTTAATCGTTTAATGGAAAAGTTTGGGATCAACGATGAACTAAAAGAAGAAATCAGGCTTGTTATTGAAAGCAAAAATTATCCTGCACTGAACGACTTGGTTGACAGTCGTCTTCCTTCCAAAGAAGCGGCACAAATTAAACAGCTGCCACGCTTATTTGGTGAGAACGATATTTTTGATAAAGCAATTGCTTTGTTTGAAGATGAAAAGATTACAGAAACAATTGAATATCTTCGAAGCTTATATAATTCTCTCCAAAGACTTGGTGTAGCAGAAAAAATATCGGTAGATTTAGGTATCGTCAACCGGATTAACTACTATACTGGAGTTATTTTCCGAGGATATATTTCTGGCTTTGGTCAGGCGGTTTTATCTGGTGGACGGTATGATAATCTTTTAGCGGAGTTTGGTATGCCTAATCCCGCAATTGGCTTTGGAATTAATCTTGACGCAGTACTTTCTTCTCTTTTAGAGGGTCATCCGGTAACGCCTCTTCCGAAAGCTGAGCTTCTTATCTTTGCAGCAGATGGTCACGAAATGGATGGCTTTTTTTACCAAAAACAGCAATTAGAGGCAGGAGTTGTTGCGGAATACAGCGTTTTTAATACTTTTGAAGAAACGCTTAACTATGCTAAAAAGTACGGTTTTTGTAAAATTGCTGTTATAGAAAGCTGCTCTGATGTCAAAATGATAACTTTATAAGAAAGGGACAAATTAATGAAACCCATACGGATTGCGCTCACCAAAGGGCGCCTTGAAAAAGATACTGTTGCGTTATTTGAGTCATTGGGCTTTGACTGTACTGAATTGCATAATAAAGGTAGAAAGTTGATTTTAAGAATCCCCGATGCCAATCTTGAGGTTGTTTTGGCAAAAGCCGCAGACGTTATTACCTATGTGGAACATGGCGTTTGCGATATGGGAGTTGTTGGAAAAGATACCATTATGGAATATGGTGGTTCTTTTTTTGAACTGACAGATCTTGGATATGGAAAATGTAAGTTTGCAGTTGCTGGAAAAAATGCTGATGACCTTTACGCCGGCTACCGCGCTAAAACAATCGCAACAAAATATCCTAATGTTTCTCGTCGTTTTTTTGAGGCTAAGGGCATGGATGTAGATATCGTAAAGATTGAGGGATCAGTTGAACTTGCGCCTCTGATCGGCTTAGCAGATGCAATTGTAGATATTGTAGAAACCGGTTCTACTTTAAGGGAAAATGGATTGCAAGTGATTGAAGACGTTGCAGCCGTTTCAGCCCGGGTGATTGTTAATTCCGCCAGTCTGAAACTAAGGAAACATGAAATTGAATCGCTTTTAGAAAAAATTGAGAATGTGGGGAAAAACGAATGATTTCTATTCTGAAAACCAATGGGAAAGTTGAGATAGATTTTTTAAAGCAGTTAGAACAGCGCAACGGTGAAGTTAATAAGGCGGTTACCGAATCGGTGACTCAGATTATTTCTGATGTCAAGGAAAAAGGCGATAAAGCCGTTTTTGAATATACTTTGAAGTTTGACGGAAAAGTTCCGGAATCGATTGAAGTTTCAAGAGATGAAATCAACGACGCGCTTACAAGCGCTGATCCAGAATTTGTAGATGCCCTCTTAAATGCGATGGAGAATATTTCTGACTTTCATAATCGCCAGAAACAACAAGGATTTATCAACCCTCTTCCAAATGGTGTAATTCTGGGGCAGCGTGTGCGTGGTCTGAAACGGGTTGGACTTTATGTGCCGGGGGGTACAGCTGCTTATCCCTCTTCAGTATTAATGAATGCTGTCCCCGCAAAAATTGCGGGTGTTGAAGAGATCATTATGGTTACTCCGCCTACTAAAGAAGGAAAAGCTAATCCAGATATTCTGGTAGCTGCGGCTATTGCTGGAGTTGACCGAGTTTTTCTGCTTGGTGGGGCTCAAGCAATTGCGGCATTAGCCTATGGAACTGAAACAATTCCAAAGGTAGATAAGATCGTTGGCCCTGGGAATATTTATGTAGCAACCGCCAAAAAACTTCTTTATGGCGTTGTTGACATTGATATGATTGCCGGGCCAAGTGAAATTTTGGTGATTGCAGATGAAACAGCTGATCCAAAGTTTCTTGCCGCTGATTTGATGTCACAGGCAGAGCATGACCGTCTTGCCTCGGCGATTCTTCTTACAACCAGTTCAAAAGTAGCGGATGAAACAGTGCAAGAAATTAACCGCCAGCTTGAGACGCTTTCACGGCGTGATATTATCGAAGAATCGCTTACAAATTATGGTGTTATCATGATTTGTACAGATATGGACGAAGCAGTGAATTTAGCAAACCGAATTGCTCCTGAACACTTGGAGGTTATGGCGGAGAATCCTCTATCCTATATTGGTCGGCTAGATAATGCGGGGTCGGTTTTTTTGGGAAAATATGCTCCAGAACCGCTTGGCGACTATTATGCAGGGCCTAATCACGTTCTTCCCACTAGTGGAACAGCTCGATTCTTTTCTCCACTCTCAGTTGAAGATTTTGTCAAGCGTTCCAGCTTTATTTACTATACCCAAGATGCTCTTCAAAACGCGGAAAAAGATATTATTTGTATTGCAAACCGAGAAGGGTTGACAGCTCACGCTAATTCCATTGCGGTACGTTTTGAGAAAGGTGGGAAAAACAGATGAGTTATTCTCTCAACCGGAAGATTGCTGATCTTACACCTTATGAGCCTCTTTCAGGTAGCTATCAGGTGCGACTTGACGCAAATGAGTCATTTTACAATTTGCCGGAATCCCTTTTGGAGCAGATTAACGAGGCTGTAAAAAAAGTTTCTTTTAACCGATATCCCGATCCGTATGCGGAAGAATTATGTCAGGCATTTGCTGATTTTTACAGAATTTCTCCAGAGCTTTTAACAGCGGGAAACGGTTCCGATGAATTGATTAATATTATTGTTACGGCGTTTTCTCTTAAAGGCGAGCCCTGCTACTCTTTTTCAGAGGATTTTTCCATGTACCGTTTTTACGGTGAACTTGCTGAATGTAAACGGGTATTGCTTTCTAAACGGGATGATCTCACCGTTGATGTAGATGAAGTAATCAGACAGATCAATCATTCTAGTAAAGGAATGCTTCTTTTTTCGAATCCGTGTAATCCTACTTCGCTTGGTTTAAAGAGAGAAGAAGTGCGGCATTTACTTCGCTCAGTTAATTGTCTTGTTGTCTTAGACGAGGCATATATGGACTTCTGGGATCAGTCTCTATTGAATGAAGCGGAAAATTACGATAATTTGATTCTTTTGAAGACTTGTTCAAAAGCTTTTGGGTTGGCTGGAATTCGTCTTGGATTTGCCATTGCCAATCCAACGATTACCAATGCTTTGCGAGCGGTAAAATCACCTTATAATGTAAATTCTGTTACTCAAGCGATTGGCGCTGTTGTCTTACGCGAACAGAAACTTTTGAAGGATCGGACTGAGACGTTGATTCAAAGACGAAAAGAATTGGAAGGGGAGATTTGTGTACTCGCAAAACAGTATCCTGTTTTGGAAAAGGTTTATCCATCAGTCACTAATTTTGTCTTTATCAAGACCAGCAAAGCCAAGGTGCTTGCTGAGGAACTGAGAAAACGTTCTATAGCCGTTCGTTACTTTGATGGCTACCTTCGTATTACAGCGGGAAGTCAGGAAGAAAATAATCGATTAATTCAAGAGCTTAGC
>CAUABB010000171.1 GCA_958427155.1 uncultured Oscillospiraceae bacterium
TATAAAGAACAGCAAAACAGTTTCAAATTCTAAAATCGTGTTTTCCCCAAGCTTCTTTTATTATCACATAAATTTTACCATAGTTCAATATAATGTTCTAGCAGATTGTAACCGCACTTTTTCATATGCGGAAAATGATTTCGGAGGCCATTCACCACTATGTTAGAAGACCTTTTTTTAAACGGCTCGTGTTATGAACGAATTCTTGAATATCTCTCGGAACGGCGCCGTGCCTTCCCCACCCTGCGGACAATTCCCGCTGGCAAAAGTAGTTGCGGCAGAAAGTTGCCGGTGGTCGCTCTCGGAAGTATGAAACACCCGGTCTTAATGGCAGGCGGATTTTCTGCCGATGATCGAATCAGCGTCCTGCTCCTGCTCCGATTCCTTTTTGATATTACCGATGCTCAAGATACAAACGGTGTCATCCGGGCAGGAAATCTTCCAAAATTTTTTAACCGAGGTGGGTTAATCCTTCTTCCAATGGCAAATCCTGACGGATTTGAAATTGCCTGTCAGGGTATTGAGTCCGCCGGATATCTAAAAAAGCTTGCTCAGACAGCGCGTGAACGTTCTGGCGAGGTATGGCGTTCCTCAGCGACCGGGGTAGACCTGACCGGAAATTATGATATTGCCTTCAACTATGAAGCGGCTAAATGTCTACGTTCCGGAGAGCCTGGCTTTCCCGGAAGTCGACCCGAAAGTGAAGCCGAAACAAAAGCTATTATCCGGCTCTGTTCTGCCTTTCACCTCAAAAGAGTTATAGAACTTCGCTCTCCCGGGGAAGCGGTGCTAGCAGCTTACGGAAAGAATTCCACTGGGAGTTCTCGAATCAGTGGACAATTGATTGCAAACTCTTGCGGATACAGCTTATTAAACCCTGCCGAATCCTTTGAACGCGGAAGCTTTAAAGATTGGTTTGCCTCTCACAGTGGTGCGGAAGGTTATACAATAAAAGCCGGGCGGAGCGTCCCAGTTCCCGAAGAAGACCTGGAGCCGCTTTACGCCCGGCTGATGCAGACTCTGCTGCTGAGTATGATCCTTTAACTTACGACCCTGTAAACGCAAAACGTCTGTTAAGAGACTTCCTTGCGGGATGAAACGCTTTAAAGCCCACAGTTTCCCCACGATGTAATCTTATCAACAAGTCTGCAGCCACCTCAGCTGTCAATGCGTTTTCAGGGCCACTCTCAAGGCAAAAACAGACATTGGGATACCCTTCTGCCTCTCCGATCACTGGAAGAAGATCCGCAGTAATCCCATAGGTTCCTGCATAACAGTAAGCTGGAATAATTCGACCAATTCCGCAGAACATTTCACGAAGTACCCGAATCATTCGTTCATACCGTAGATCTGCCAGTTTTCCAAACCCTGCTAATTTTGAAAAACGCCGGTCAACTCCTGCAAAGAAACTATCTGATCCGGTAATCAACAGTCTGTTATCCGGAGTAGTTCTGATATGGAACCCACTTCCTTCGTCATTTCTAAGCAGAACCCGGCTATCATATCCCGCAAAACCATCTACCGGTTCTGTCACCACGGTAAAAACAGCTCGTTTTCCTGAAAAAAGCCTTAAATAATCATTCTGTTCCAACCCTGTTGCCATAATCAGTCTCTCTGCAAAAATAGTGTGTCCCGTTCCTGTCTTAACAACAACCCTTCCTCCGGAAACATCAATTGAAACCGCTTCTGTATTTTCGTAACATCGTAACCCGTACCGTTCTGAAGCCTGATTTAGAAGTGCCTGAGCAAATTGGTATGGATCAATTTCCGCCCCCATTCCTGTAGAAAGGATTCCATCTTCCACAGGGAAAGAATATTGGTCTCGGGTTGCCGCGCGGTCAAGGTACTCTACATCGAATCCATTATGACGGCGAACCAGGTACTCGGTATGAAAAAAATCTCCGTGGCTTCTATCTGAAGTGTAGCTCAACACATCCCGACGCTGAAAACCTGTTTCTAGTTTCAGCTCCGAGCAAAGTGTTTCAATACTATCCAAAGCGTCCCGATACCGTTCGAGACACTCTACAGCAGCCTGCCTGCCAATATTTTTTCCCAACTGAACCAAAGACAGGTTGTTGTCATACTCCAAAATTCCGCTGCTAAATGCAGACGCCCCATACCCAATTGGCAGTTTACTTATGAGACAGACATTCAAACCATCCTCTGCAAAACGATATCCAAGCAACGCTCCTGTCACACCGCCGCCAATTACTAGAACCTCGCAGTTTTCATCTAAGGAAAGCCAAGGATATTGGCGCACAGGGGAAGTCTGGTTTGTCCAATAGGAGTACCCAGCTGTTTTTAACATCGATAAAGCCTCCTTTTCTTTTCCGTTCCCTCTACAGACCTGCACAAAACTGCAGCTATTACTGTCAGTATACGCAAATTAAAGGAGGCTTATACCAGTTTGAGACATCATAGTTAAAAATTACGCGTAACACCCCAAAGCATAAAACAAGCCAGCGCAACGCCAGCAACAACTAGAAATAAAAATCTGGTGCGCCTGGCATATGGCTTCATTCGGGTAAAAAAGGAAAGAAGTAAACAGGCAAATGCCGCGAAGATTGTAAAGATTGAAATTGGGGTAAAAAAATTCATCTGGTTTTCTCCCTTTTCCCTGAAAAAGATGAAGAACTAAAAACAGCAAAGCAGTATTCAAATAAGCTAAGATGTCGTTTCGTTCCAAATAAATTCCAAATCACCACAGCGAGGTCCGAAATAAGGAGGATTCCAAACACCGGAAGTAGGCCAAGAATAACTACCGGGTTATACGCTACAGCGGTGGAAAAATCCCCCGCGAGAAGGCTCACAACCCCCCTGCTCGCGCCGCAGGTAGAGCAAAGCCAACCAAAGTTTTCATACCATACGCAAGGAAACAGATGCATAGATACAATCTGCTTTCCAAATAACACAATTAATATTACAGCCGCCCATATCACGATCCGGGCAATAAAAGCAATTCTTAAAAACATCTTATTGGGCACAAATTCGCTTCCTTCCGCATTTGAAATTTGAAACACTTGACAAAATAGTTTATAATATAGAATAATATCAACAAAAGGAGAATTTTATGGAGTACAACAACTATCCGGTTCAGAACCAGCCATGGAATCCGGTTCCACCACAACAGCCGCAACCTAAAGACAACGGGGGATTTGCTGTTGCGTCTTTTGTAATCGGCCTAGTCGGTCTACTTCTCAATTTTTGCTGTGTACCCTATCTGACGCCGATTTTGGGGATCTTGAGCCTTGTATTCGGTTTTGTCTCCATCCGTTCCTCTAAAAAAGGAATGGCCATTGCCGGAATCATTCTGGGCGTCTTCACCATTATTCTTGCAATCTTTGTTTTCGCAGGAGCCGCTGCCCTGTTTGGTTATGACAGTGATTTTGAAGCTTTTGTTGATCAGCTTCTTTACAGCATTTTTGGTTCCTACTATTATTAAGATTGACCCGTTTTTCAACTAACGAGCAAACCATGTGGCAGCGCGATTATTTCGTGAGGAAAGTCCGGGCATCACAGGACAGGATAGCTGCTAACGGCAGCCGAAGGCGACTTCAGGGCAAGTGCAACAGAGAGATACCGCCGCGGTTTTCCGCGGTAAGGGTGGAAAGGCGAGGTAAGAGCTCACCGCCCGTCCAGGAGACTGGAAGGGCCTGTAAACCCTATCCGATGCAACGCCGAGCGCACGAATCCGCTTGTCCGGCGGTCATCAGTGCAAAAGGCGGCACCGAGCATGTGCGGCAACGCCATGCCAAGATAGATTGCCACACTCGACAGAACCCGGCTTACAGGTTCGCTCGTTATGTAAAAAGTTCTGCTCCGCTAAATGCGGGGCTTTTTATTACCACAAAGGATTTTCTCTACTTTTTGAAATATAAAAAATCAATTTTAAAGAAAGGCTCGTTCTACTACCTTAAATTAAAAATAGTCACTTCAGCCTGTCATTGCAAATTCTTCTCCATTCTAACATGCGGACAACCTTCTTCCAAATATTCTG
>CAUABB010000172.1 GCA_958427155.1 uncultured Oscillospiraceae bacterium
CTATAACGAATTGATTATTTGGTTGGATGAAACGGAATTGATCCTTCATTCTCAAAATGATGAGCAGGTTGCAACCGACATCGGGGTAAAGTTTGACTTTGATAGGATTCAAATTAATCCTGCACCGAAAGCAGGGGGGGCGGGAGAATGAAGAAAAAGCAATTAGTCTCCTATCCCTATATTTTATGGATGTTGGTTTTTATCATTGTACCTCTCTTTTTTGTGGCATATTCGGCTTTTACCAATGATGCTGGAGAGTTTACGACAGTGAATTTTACCTCGATTGTAAAATATACACCAGTTTTTTTAAAATCTCTTTGGTTGGCTGTCATTTCAACGGTAATCTGTCTTTTGATTGCCTATCCGCTCGCCTTTATTCTTTCTCGAAAAAGTCCTCGCTCACAGGGAATGCTTGTGATGTTGATCATGCTTCCGATGTGGATTAATTTTCTGTTGCGTACCTATGCGTGGATGACGCTTTTGGAAAACGAAGGACTGATCAATAAATTTTTAGAGTTATTGGGCCTTGGTACCATTCAGATGATTAATACACAGGGGGCGGTAGTCCTTGGTATGGTATATAATTATCTTCCCTTTATGGTGCTTCCGCTTTATTCTATCATGTGTAAAATAGAACCTTCTGTTTTGGAGGCGGCTCAGGATTTGGGGGCAGGCCGATTTCAAACCCTGTTTCGCGTGATTTTACCTCTTTCTAAGACAGGAATTCTTACGGGAATTATTATGGTATTTGTCCCATCAGTCAGCACTTTTGCAATTTCCCGAATGTTGGGTGGCGGCAGTAATATGCTGATTGGAGACCTAATTGAGGAACAATTTTTGGGTGGGGCATACAATCCAAACGTTGGCGCCTCTCTTTCTCTTGTACTAATGGTCGTTATTCTGATCATTATTGGTATTACCAACACCTTCGATTCTGACGAAATGGAGGGGATGATGGTATGATGAAAATTGGAAAGAAAAGAAGGACAGGTTCCAATCTGTATCTTGGAATTGTTTTTCTATTTTTGTATCTGCCGATTATTGTAATGATGGTTTTTTCCTTTAATGAATCCAAAAGTCGTGCCAATTTTACCGGTTTTACCTTTAAATGGTATGAGGAACTGTTTAAAAACGATTTGATTATGGGTTCTTTCTGGAATACCATTTTAATCGCGGTGCTGGCGTCTGTCATTGCTACAATTTTGGGAACCTTGGCGGCGATTGGCATCAGTAATATGAAAAAACTTGCTCGTAAAACGGTGATGAATGTTACCTATCTTCCGATTATTAACCCTGAAATTGTCACCGGTGTTTCTCTTTGTCTGCTTTTTGTGTTTTTAGCGGGAATTGTAGGGCTTCAGTTTGGTTTTACTACAGTTTTAATTGCTCATGTTACCTTTGTACTGCCTTATGTGATTCTTAACGTTCTGCCAAAACTCAGACAGATGGATAAAAGTATTTATGAAGCGGCTCTTGATTTGGGCTGTAACCCCTGGAAGGCATATTGGAAGGTCGTTCTGCCGGAGGTTATGCCGGGAATCTTTGCCGGTTTTTTGATGTCTTTTACCTATTCGCTCGATGATTTTATCATTACCTATTTTGTCAGCGGAAGTGGTTTTCAGACTCTTCCGGTCACCATCTATGGAATGGTGCGTAAAAAGGTTAATCCGCAGATCAATGCGCTGTCAACAATTTTGTTTGTCGTTGTGTTGGTTCTGCTGATATTGATGAATATTAAAAGCGCCAGAAGCGCTAAAAAAGTAAAGGAGAAAAATTATTGATGAAAAAAAAGCTTATCTCATTTGCGTTGGCCCTCTGTTTATGTCTTTCCCTTTTTGCGTTGTCCGGTTGTGACAACGGCGGCGGAGCGACGACTACCCTATACGTTTATAACTGGGGAGAGTACATTCCGGATGGATCGGATGGTTCTATGGATGTTATTGAAGCTTTTGAGGAAGAGTATCCGGATATCCATGTGGTTTATGATACTTTTACGAGCAATGAGGCTCTTTATTCTAAACTTAAAAGCGGTGGGAGTAACTATGACGTTATCATTCCGTCCGACTATATGATTGCCCGACTGATTGAAGAGGGAATGCTTGAGAAGCTTAATTTTGATAATATTCCAAATGCTTCTAATATTATGGACAGCTTTAAAGGCCAGAATTATGACCCGACAGACGAGTATTCGGTTCCTTACAGTTGGGGTACGGTCGGTATTATTTACAATACCACCATGGTAGAGGGAACTCCAGATAGTTGGGATATTCTTTGGGATGAAAAATATTCCAATAATATTTTGATGTTTAATAATTCCCGTGACGCTTTTGGAATCGCTCAGAAGCTCCTGGGATATTCTCAGAACACAACCAGCGAAGAGGAGCTGAGAGCCTGCGCGGACAAACTCAAAGAGCAGAAACCTTTGGTTCAGTCCTATGTTATGGATGAAATCTTTGATAAAATGGAAAACGGTGAGGCTGCCGCTGCCCCTTATTATGCGGGCGACGCGATTACCATGATGGAAGAGAATGAAGACCTTGCTTACTTCCTGCCGAAAGAGGGCTCCAATAAATTTGTTGATGCTATGTGTATCCCGGCTGGTGCGCAGAACAAAGAGGCGGCAGAAAAGTTCATCAATTTCATTCTTGATGGCGAAATCGGCGCAGAAATTTGTAACTTTATTGGCTATTCCACTCCGAATCAGGCTGCGTATGATCTGCTTGACGATGAAGTGAAAAACAACGAAATTGCATATCCACCTCAGGAAGTGCTTGATCGTTGTGAGTTTTTTGAACACCTTCCGCAGGATATCAATCAGTTAATGCAAGATCTTTGGGTTGAAATTAAAACGGAGTAGTATGATGGAGATTTTCCCCTTTTGAGTCTTTGATTTCAAAGGGGAATTCCCTTACATTGTTACCTGCGGTAATAATAAATTTTTTATCTTGATGCGTGGTGAGGTGGCAAGATAAAAGATTTAGAAACACAGTTGTTTCTATTAACGATAAAACCCGGCCGGTTTATTGGCCGGGTTTTAAATCTTGCAGTTTTGGAGTGTTAGTTTTGAGGATAGTTATTGATGCACATGCCCATGTTTTTCCTGACAAAATTGCTGCAAAGGCAACGGAAAATATCGGCGATTTTTATCATCTTTCTATGGATTTGGATGGCTCTGTCTCAACTCTTTTAAAATTAAAGGAACGCTATGGAGTTTCAAAATTTTTGATTCAGTCAGTTGCCACAACTCCATTACAGGTTGAAAGTATTAATGACTTTATTGCCCGTACGGTTCGGGAAAACCCGGAAACTTTTATCGGTTTTGGAACTCTCCATCCGGATATAGAAAATCCGGAGCGGGAGATCGAACGGATTGAAGCCCTTGGATTAAAGGGAGTAAAACTTCATCCGGATTTTCAAACATTTGAGGCGGATTCTCCTAAGGCAATGAGACTTTACGAATTGCTGCAAGGCAGGTTGCCTGTTTTAATTCACGCGGGCGACCGACGTTATAATTATTCTAATCCCAAGCGGATTTCTAATATTTTAAAGGCTTATCCAGATCTTAATCTTATTGCCGCCCATTTTGGGGGATGGTCACAGTGGGATGAAGCGGAGAAATACCTTTCCGGCAAAAGAGTATGGGTCGACACGTCCAGTTCTCTTTATGAATTATCGGCTGAACGCGCGCGGGAGCTAATCGATTGTTTTGGAGAAGACTATGTTCTTTTTGGAACCGATTACCCGATGTGGCGGATAGATGAGGAGTTGGAGCGTTTAAGTCATTTAAAGCTTTCGGAAGAGCAGTTGGAGAAGATTCTGCATTTAAATGTGGAGCGGTTGCTTCATCTATAGGCAGAAAGACCATAAATGGCGTTTATAGTACAGCCTGTGATTTTTGACCACAGCATAAAAAATCCTCCCGCAAATGGCAGAGGAGCATAAAGAAGTATTGCGAAAATACTAACCTATGCCAAGTGAA
>CAUABB010000173.1 GCA_958427155.1 uncultured Oscillospiraceae bacterium
TTGGCTCCTGATCAACCGTGTAATCGCTTTCCCATTGATGCGTTATGGTATAAATTCCCTCCTGCCGAATTACACCGCCGTGGAAAAACCAGTCATTATAATCCTCCGCGCCGTTTTGCTCCACCCAAGCGTTGAGCGCGCTGTCCAACTCAGTATATTCCTTGCCGTTTACCTGAACGGGCTGTTCCAATTTATTTCCCTTCACCAGGCTGGAGTCGGTCATTGAAGGATTGTAAGCAGAGGCTTGGTACATCGGCAAATCCCCTTCGGCATAGCAGTTCACATAGGTCCCGCCGTTGCTGGAACCGGTAATCAAGCCTTTCCCCTCCTGATAGGGGGTTCCTTTCATTTCAATCGAGATCTCAGTCGCATAACAGTTTTGAGCCTCTAAAAAGTAAGCGTTCGCATATCCCATCATTCCGCCAAGATAATTCCAATTATTCGTTTCTCCGGTAACCTGAACGCCAGAAACCGCGCAGTTTTTAACAGATCCCCTATCATATACAAAACCGATCAAACCGGCCGCCGCCACCGTGCTGGAACCGGACACCTGAACCTGAACATTTTCCACAAAACAGTTGCTGATAGAACATTCATAAAAACTGCTTCCCACCAGCGCGCCGGCGTAAATTGTTTTTGTGCTGGTTCCGCTGACCGATATGCTGGAATCTTTCAGGCAAACATTTTTCACTGTAGCATCTTCAATAAAGCCAAATAATCCAAACCCTATCGCCCTGGAAGCGCTTGTTTCCACGATCGTCATGCCGGAAATCACATGGTTTTTCCCATCAAAGGTTCCCTTGAACCGATGATCCGTATTGTTGGGAACATAGGACACGGTATGCTTTCCAATCGGCTCCCACAGATGTTTCGATAGATCGATATCATTTGTTAAAATGATTGTATATCCCTCAAAGCTCTCGCCGTTATTGACCTCATAGGCCAAAAGCCCCAACTGTTCCGGCGTGCTAATTTGAATCACCTTATTGACATCATCCCGCATCTCATAATCCGTAGCACGAACATCGTCATCCGTCCAAAGACTGTCTCCTTCCGCTGATACGGAAAAAGGCATTGCCACTGTGACCAAAACGCACAAGATCAACGCCAACAAACGGTGAAACGAAATGTTTTTTCTCATCATTTCATACCTCTTATTATTTGATTGAATTTTTTATATTTTTATTATATCAAATTTTGTTTCTTGTTCCAATAGAAATTTTCCCAAACAAAAAGCGGGCAAAAGCCCGCTTTTTGTTTAAAATTTTAAAAGCTCTTTAAAACCCAACAATTCTTTTAAGACTTTCCGTTTTATTTTACCGCAAATGGCTTTGCCGCCTCGTCAATCTTAGCCTTCTCCTCAGCGGAAAGCTCCCAGGAACCCGCTGCCGCATTCATCCGCACCTGCTCCGGCGTTTTAGCGCCGACCAGCGCAACCGTCATGCTGGGATTCGCCAAAACCCAGTTGATTGCCGCATGGACAACAGGGGCGTTATGCGCTTCGGCTACCTCCCGCAGAACATCAACCAGCGCGGAAACTTTGGGCCAGTTTTCCTCCGAGAAACAATTTTTATAAAATCCGCTTTCGTTTCGGGTATCCCCTTTCGGGAAAACTGGACGCTCTTTGTATTTTCCGGTCAGAACGCCAGCGCCGATCGAACCGTAGGACAGCACCCCAATTCCTTTTTCCAGACAATACCCTTCTAACTCTTTTTCAAACGGGCGGTCAAGCAAGGAATACGGTGGCTGAAGAGAGGTAAGGGTACAGTATTTCTGAACCTCATCCATCTCCTCCGGAGAAAAGTTGGATACGCCGATATAACGGATCTTTCCCTCTTTCCGCATCTTCTCAATTTCCGTAAAAGTTTCCTCAATCGGGACATTGGGGCAAGGCCAATGACACTGATAAAGGTCAATATAATCTGTTCCAAGGCGCTTTAAGCTGCCTTCCAAGCCTTCGCGGAGCGTTTTGACAGAACCATCGCGAAAATAACCGGTCTCCGGATATTTGTAGCTGCCGAATTTAGTTGCCACAATCACTTTGGAGCGGTCAAGCTGTTTAAGCGCTCTGCCGACCACCTCTTCGGAATGTCCTGCACCGTAAGGTTGCGCCGTATCAATTAAATTAATTCCGGCGTCAACTCCCGCGAGGATAGTGGAGACAGAAACATCATCATCCACCTTTCCATAAGAGTCTCCGCCCATTGCCCAGGTTCCCAGGCCGATTACCGAACAGTTTAAATCACTTTTTCCCAGTTTACGATAAATCATAAAAAGTCCTCCTGTGTTGCAATAGTAGATTGATAGTGGTTTTATTGAGGCAGTACAGCTCTCTTTTTTCATTATACCGACTCTTTGCCGCTTTGTCCAGAGTGGAATCTAGTAGATTTTTGTCAGATGAGAAAGGGATTGCCCCCCTTCTTCCAGATTTAATCAATTTACTCTCCCAGCTCACATTCAAAACAGAGAACGCCATCCTGTTTTGTTCCCTGTACAACAAGACGTCCTTCGGGTGATTTCCCGCTTGTGAGAGTCAGCCGATCCCCCATAATCGCTTCCGAACTGTAATTGATTCGAAAATCACGGATATTACCCGCGGCTTCATCAAAATCCAAAGCATCCAGCGCGATATCTGCGTAGGTCGCGTTATAGACATGACGGTTATTGTCCAGATCCGAAAAACGGATCACCCGCTCAGAAAGGAACGTTTGTTCCGTCCCCTTCCCCAATTTTCCCACCGGTAAAACATCTGCCACCCGTTCAGGATGAAGGTCGGGATGGAAATCACAGGCTGTTGGACGGAGGATCTGCCGGGTAAAAGGATTCGCCAGGAGCCAGGTTGTTGAAGCGGAAATAACCAGATCTCCCGCTTTATCGTAGATCTCAAACTCCCTGTAATAACGGGGACCCTTAATCTGCCGTTCCCAAGTGGTAAAGATCAGATGTTCATCCCCTCGGGGCCGCCGGAAAAACCGCAGACTCTCCCCCGCCAGCAGAAACACCATTCGTTTTTCCCAAAGAAGTTCATGTCCAAATCCCTTCTCATCATAATGAAGCTCCGCCAGATCCGCGAGATAGCGGAGAACCGCGGAAAGCTTGATATTGCCGTTAAAATCACAGTCATAAAACCGGATATGATATTCTTTCTCATATCCAAAAGGCAGTATGGACACCTGCATTTCCTCCTTTTCCCTGTTTAAAACGGATGGAACACCTGTTCCATCCGTTTTAAGTTCTTTTCTGTTATTTGATTACGTCTTTGCGCATATAAGAGCGAAGCGCTTCCGGAATCCGAACACTTCCGTCCTCGTTGAGGTTGTTCTCCAGAAAAGCGATCAGCATCCGCGGCGGAGCGACCACCGTATTATTCAGGGTGTGGGCAAAATAATTCGGTCCGTCCTTTGGTTTCACCCGAATTCCCAATCTTCGCGCCTGCGCATCTCCCAGATTGGAACAACTTCCCACCTCAAAATACTTTTTCTGCCGGGGCGACCACGCCTCAACGTCAATGCTTTTCACCTTGAGATCGGCAAGGTCACCGGAGCAACACTCCAATGTACGAACCGGAATATCCAAAGAACGGAAGAAGTCAACCGTATTATGATAAAGTTTTTCAAACCATGCCGCGCTGTCCTCTGGCTTGCAGACAACAATCATTTCCTGCTTTTCAAACTGATGAATCCGGTAGACGCCGCGTTCCTCAATCCCGTGGGCGCCGACCTCTTTCCGGAAGCAGGGAGAATAACTGGTCAAAGTCTGAGGGAGCTGATCCTCCGACAGAATCGTATCAATAAACTTGCCGATCATGGAATGCTCACTGGTACCGATCAGGTAAAGGTCCTCTCCTTCAATTTTATACATCATATTTTCCATTTCGGAAAAACTCATGACTCCATTAACTACGTTTGAACGAATCATAAAAGGAGGGATATAGTAGGTAAAGCCCCTGTCTACCATAAAATCGCG
>CAUABB010000174.1 GCA_958427155.1 uncultured Oscillospiraceae bacterium
CAATATTACGCTGGACATGCCTTTCTCCAGGCGATAAAGATTGGCGTTGAGAAGATCTCCGTAAACTCGCAACGTTTCCCGCTCTCCGCACTGGGCAAGCTCCTGTCGCTGTGCCTCTAACTTTCGCTGGGTTCGTTCGGTGCGGTTGACAATCAGCTTGAGCAGATCGTTGGAACGCTGTTTCATCCGGGCAATCTGATCGCGCTGGGAATAAAAGTCATCCAACAACTCGCTCGGTGTTTCATAAGGCTTGGTCAGCATCGCGGCCCCATACTGATGAATTTCCACAAAGCTGAAATCCTTTGGGGTACCATTTCGATCAAGCACCATCGTAATTTTGGGACTGCCGTTTAACAAACTCTCCCGAACGCGATTCAAATAGAACGCCAGCCGGTCTTTCTGTCCCTCGGAAAACTCGCTTTTAACTGCTTCGGCACCTCGGCAAGCATAATAAACCGCCTCTCTCGCAAAGACAGGCGAAATCCCCTGAAGCACCCCGACCAACACCTTAGAGAGTTCCTGATCCTTGGGATAAGAAGCAATCGCTTCAAAGATTTCTTCATTTGAGGCCTCAAACAGGCTCAACTTGTCCTGCACCGGCGGCAGGACGTATTTCATTTTGGGCAAAACCGGGCGGACGCTTGACATTTCCGGGTCAACTCGCTTAATCGCGTCAATAATCTTCCCGTCCTGCCCAATAATGATCAGGTTGCTATGCCGCCCCATAATTTCAACCGCCAGGGTAACAGTCACCATGTCGCCTAATTCGTCAATTGTCTCAAAGTCCAAATAAAGCACCCGGTCGAGACCCAGCTGACGGACAGCGGTTAACTTTCCGGAACCGAGATGCTTTCTCAAAAGCATACAGAACATCGGCGGCGATTTTGGGTTCTCAAGCGCCACATTTGTAAAATGAATCCGGGGGCTGCTCGCCCCTACGCTGATAAGAAGCTTGGCATTCCCACTTCGGTGCCGAAGAGTGATAATAATCTCTTCACGGGAGGGCTGGTGGATTTTGTCAATCCGAGAACCCACTGCTGCCTCCAATTCTTTTTTGATACAGGACAAAAAAATACCGTCCAAAGCCAATTCTTTCACCTACTAAAGTAACGTTATTTAAAACACACGTCAGTCTCCACAGAGTGCGATCACTTTAATTTCAAGATCAATTCCCGGCACGGGAGATACGGCCTGAACCGTCACCCTTGCGGGTTCTTCACCCGGTGTAAAAAACTTCCGGTATACAGAATTCATCCGTGCGAAATCATTCAAATTTTTCATAAATACTGTTACATCTACAATCTGCTCCATTGATGAACCCGCGTGTTCCAGTAAAAACCTGATATTTTCCAATGTCTGTCGAGTCTGTTCTTCAATCGTTCCTCCTAAAATCTTGTTTTCAACTAGGTCGCAAGAAAGCTGACTGGTCAAATACAGCATATTACCGGCCCTAACCACGTGATTATACGGACTTTCCGGTCGCGGAAGGCCAGGAATTAGGATCACTTCTTTTTCCATGGAACGACACGCCTCCTTCATCTTACACTTTTACAGCCATTTCATCAAAGGTTTATTCGCTCTGGAAACCCCAAAATTTACCCCAGGGAAAGCTGCGGTGAGCTCTTCCCTCAACTTTGGCAAAACCACCGTTTCAGTTTCAAAATGGCCGGCATCCGCTAAAGTTATCCCGGCATTTTGAGCCATAACCGCCTCATGATGTTTCACCTCTCCAGTCAGATAGGCGTCGCAGCCAGCTTCTATTACAGATTCCAGGAAGCTGCCGCCCGCGCCGGAACAAATTCCCACGATATCCACTGGACGATTTCCAGGCACCACACGAATCCCGCCGGAAGCTAAAACCTGCTTACAGAGCCGGGCAAATTCAAGCGGTTCCATCCTTTCAGGCAATTTTCCAACCCTGACAATCCCGTCTGCCTCTTCCAGAACAGAAACATCTTCAAGAGAAAGAAGGCTTGCCAGAACATCGTTCACGCCGCCCTTCGCCTTATCAAGGCAGGTATGACTGGATATAACCGAAATACCTTTTCTGGCGCACTCAAATGGAATATCTCCTTGGCAAAGCCGTTTCAGTGGGTTAAAAATAACCGGATGATGGGTAAGAATCAATTCCGCGCTTTGCGCAACGGCATCTTCCACCACCTCTTTCGTCACATCCAGCGCCAAAAGACAAAGAGAGACTTCCCGGTTCAGATCTCCCACCAACAATCCGCAGTTATCATAATCCTCCGCAAGAGAAAAGGGATACCGTTTATCCATCCACTTGAGAATTTCACTGATCCTGATCATTTTGAATCTTCCCTTCGATCTGTTTTAAAAGGCGTTCGAGTGCCGAATCCTCTGGCAATGTTCCAGCTTTTTGAAGTCCGCTGATTTTCCGGCGGAGCAGACCACATACCCGCTGCAAATATTTCCGTTCTTCCCGGGTTCTCCCCGACAAAAGGCCGGTATAAGCAAAGCAGTCATCAATCTCACACGGCCGGCCGGAATACTGCGCAGTTAAAACCGTATAAACAAAACGCCCGTCCTCAACCGCTGTCTCGCCGCAGAGCTCAAATCCCAAACGATAAAGCCCCCGCCGCAAAACCTCCGGTTTGGTCATCGGCTGTAAAATCAATTTTTTATCAAAAGTCCTAAGACGTGGGTCTTCAACAATCGACAAAATCAGGTCGCCGCCCATTCCGGCGACGACCACATCGGTAATTTCCTCTAGCGGCAGCTTTTCAACCCCGTTGGAAAGCCGCAAATCAACCTGTTTTTCAAGTCCATGTTCTTGAATCGTACGAGCAGCCTGCTCTAACGGTCCGGGATTTAAATCGGACGCATACACCTTACGGCAGCCATTCCAAGCCAAATAACAAGCAAGATATCCATGATCGGTCCCAACATCAGCCGCAACAGAGCCGGTACGAACTTGACGCGCTACCGCCAACAACCTTGGACTAAGCTTCTGCGGATGTTCCACTTGCGGATAACTCCTCCTCTTCCCGCTTTAACAATTTAAGGGTGTGATTGCTGAGCCAAACCGTAATAAATTGGGAAAGGGTCAGCACAATAATCGCGACAACATAACCAGCCGGATCTTTGGGAAACAAAAACAGAATTAAAATTCCTATAATTCTGCCGGAATCCAACAGCAACTCACGGATGGAAAAGTACTCCTCACGCGCGTTGTTCTCCGCTTTTTTTTGAATGAGCAGGAAAAAGATACTGCTGGAAGAATTCAAAATAAACTGGGTAAAGAAAGCGTTGATAAAGGAAAACACTATAATTGTCGTCGGATTCAGATTAACAGCCGGAAGAGCGGACGCCACAAGCAGAATGATGGTTGCTACCAGCATCCCCTTAACACGATTATGAGGCTTTATAATCTTTCCGATTACCCAAAACGAAATAATTGTTCCTACACCGGTTAACAAGGTATTGAAACCCATCAGCGTTTCACTGCTGATCGCCTCGAACAAAAGAATATTCAGCAGGAAGTTAAACGTTCCTTCCCTTACTCCCCGCATCGTTTCCGCCATCATCCCGCACCGCCAGCAGGAGCTACCAATAATATTTTTAAGTGATCTCTTAAAGTAGGTATTGGTCTCCTTCTTCCCTGCGGGAATAATATGCTTGGGGAGCCGGAGAGACAGCAGGATTGTAACAACGGCGACCAAAAACGCCAGGCCAAACACCACCATATAGCCCCAGAAATCTGGAATCCTTTCAATGATAAAGCCGGAAAGCGCAGGCATCGTCAAAGTGATAATCCCGTTCACAAACCCGATAAAAGCGAGAGCCACATCCCTTTTGTTGTCTTCCGTAAAAGCCGAAACGTAAGTGGAATAGGTCAACCAGTAAAACGCCCCCGAAAGACCGCTGAGAAAACCTAAAACCGGCATCATGCGATCCGCGCTATTCATGGTGAAAAGCAGCGTCGTATACAAAACAATAAAGCCGA
>CAUABB010000175.1 GCA_958427155.1 uncultured Oscillospiraceae bacterium
GTCACCTACATCCGCACACAATTTTTTCAGTTGCCAGATCGATTCTTCTACTGTTTGACTTGATAGAGAAAACAAGGAATTAACCCTTTCACAATAGTCAGGTGGGGTCATTTTCAATTCCTTAAGCCGTAGAAGCGCCTTTTTTTCATTTAAGCAATAGGTTCGATTAAGCGCAAATAAAACCTGATTCAACGAAGATACCGAACGAAATAGATGCCCCACAAGATAATATAAATCCCCGTCTTTTCCGTAATGTTCAGCCAGCTCGCAGGAAAATCCAGATTCAAACAAAAAAACGAAATCAAAGACTTTCTCAACGTCTCAGGATAAAATTCGGCCTGCTGCTTAAGGTCGGCAAACTCTTGACTATCTGTTAAAAGAAGTCTACTTAAAGCCAGTTCTCCCCTGTACATAACATTCAGATAAGCATGAGGATGTCCCGGCTGATAATGAGCTGATATTTCACCACGATCCGTCTGTTTAATCGCCAATTTTACACGGCGGATATCCCGTAAAATCAGATCCACGGGAACACCTTTTATCGTCAACCAACCGCCACAGTTTACCCAGTTTCCCCAGCCTCCTTCTTCACAGATCAGATTTTCTCGATGTGTGTCATCTAACTCCCTGGCAATAGCGTTTAAAACTCTGAAATCGATCTTCTCTTTTTCGTAATAGATTCCAATATCAAGATCGGAGTTCCTATGAGCGGTTCCTGTTGCCCGTGATCCTCCCAGAACAACCCCTTTTACAAAATCACACGACGCTACTTTTTCGGCAATCTCCCGCATCAATGTTTCAACTACCGGTTCCATACCATCCTCTTTTCAAATAAAACTAATCTCAATCTAACCCGTTAAGTATTTCGGCAACATTCCCATGAATTACAAGATCAGCTCTTCCATCTACCGGAGTCTTGTCCCGATTGATTAGAACCAGCGGCCCCCCTTGAAAATAATCAATCAAACCAGCCGCCGGATAAACTGTTAAAGACGTTCCCGCCACAATTAAAAGATCCGCAGACGAAAGCTGCCTGACAGCTTCATTAATTATCTCGAAATCCAACGATTCCTCGTAAAGGACAACATCCGGTTTCAAGATCCCACCGCAGGAGCATCTTGGAATTTTCTCACCGGACAGAATTTTTTCTACCGGATAAGCTTTCCCACAGGCCGTACAATGATTACGATAAATACTTCCATGTAGTTCCAAAACCGTACGACTTCCTGCTTTTTGGTGGAGACCGTCAATATTTTGAGTAATAACTGCCGTCAGCTTTCCCTGCATCTCCCATTCCGCCAGTTTGTAATGGGCAGCATTTGGCTGTGCGTTTATACAAAGCATCTTTTCCCGATAAAACTTAAAAAATTCTTCAGGGTGCGCCAAAAAATAGCTGTGGCTTAACAATTGTTCAGGTGGAACCTCGTATTTCTGTTGATAAAGCCCATCTGCGCTCCGAAAATCAGGAATTCCACTTTCAGTTGACACTCCCGCTCCTCCAAAAAAAACAATCCTCTTTGCACCGTCTATGAGCCGCTGAAGTTCCTTCATATACACCACCCCTCTTTTTTATTATACCGCCGCACTTTAAAAAAGCAAATTTACAAACTGTAAGCGATAAAATTCTCCTGATCTCTCTTGCATTTCAGTAAATTTGATGATATTCTGAAAATATAGGTATTGTGTCAACTTTAAAGGAGGTATATTTATGAACCAAGTTTTTGAAAACATCAAAACACGGAGAAGTGTTCGTTCTTATCAGGACAAACGCATTCCTAAAAACGAGTTGGAACAGATTTTAACTGCAGGTTTATACGCTCCAAGTGCCAACAACACTCAAAACTGGCAGTTTACTGTCGTAGAAGGTGCCGATAAATTATCCAAGCTTCAAAAAGCCGTTGGTACAGCACTCGGTAATGCTGGTTATCACCGGTTTTATAACGCTCCTGTTCTGGTGATTGTTTCCGCACCGAAGGATTATTCCCACGCAATGGCAGATTGTTCCTGTGCTTTGGAAAATATGTTTTTAATGGCACACGCGCTGGGAGTAGGTTCTGTATGGATTAATCAGTTGACCGACACTTATGATGATAAAGCTGTTCGCACAGTTCTGAGCGAATTCGGTGTTCCGGCTAACCACCAGGTTTGTGGCTGTGCCGCTCTCGGCTACGCGCAAGGCGCTGTAACATCAGAACGGGAAAATATGGGAACCATTGTTTACGCGTAAAAATATCTGCCCGTGCCAATTTTAGGCGCGGGCTTTTTCTATTTTCACCTTATATTTTCACCTTAATTTAAAAATAGGAATCTTAGTCATATGAATCAGAAAACAAAAGGAATTTTATTTATCCTTCTTTCCGCCTTTTCATTTGCAACAATGAATGTCTTTGTTAAACTGGCAGGCGACCTACCTTCTGTGCAGAAAAGTTTTTTTCGCAACCTGATTGCGGTTATTTTTGCGGCCGCTATTCTTCTCAAATCAGAAGAAAAATTTCAGTTCCATCATAAAAATCTCAAATATCTGATCATTCGTTCTATTTTTGGAACAGTTGGAATTTTAGGAAACTACTACGCAGTTGACCATATGGTTTTATCTGACGCATCAATGCTTAACAAATTAGCGCCGTTTTTTGCTGTCGTCGCCTCTTTCTTCTTTTTAAAAGAAAAAATCAAACCTTTTCAGCTAATCGCGGTGATTGCGGCTTTTCTCTCCAGCCTGCTGATTATCAAACCGTCTACGGCAGCTTTTTCTGATGTCCTACCTGCACTGATCGGGCTACTGGGCGGATTCGGCGCTGGAATTGCCTACACATCGGTACGCTACCTGAGCAAACGGGGAGAACGCGGCCCTTTCATTGTCTTTTTCTTTTCTGCCTTTTCCTGTCTTGTCACCCTTCCTTTTCTACTCTTTGATTATCACCCCATGACGTGGCAGCAAATTGTTTTCCTCCTTTTAGCAGGTCTGGCCGCAGCTGGTGGACAGTTTTCCGTCACAGCGGCTTATTCATATGCTCCCGCACGGGAAATATCCGTTTTCGACTATTCTCAAGTCCTTTTCTCAGCTCTTTTAGGCTTTTTCCTATTTAATCAATTCCCCGATGAATTAAGTGTTTTGGGATATATTTTAATTTGTGGAATCTCGGTTGGTGTGTTTTTTTATAACAGACGTGAATCTGTCCCACCCTCTAAATAAAATGAATGAGAGACGCGAGACGAATTTCTTCAGATTAGCCTTGCGCACCCCCTGTATCCTACAGTATAATAAGATAAAATAACGGGAGGGAGACTTAAGAAATGCGTAAAATTAGAAGACTTTCCGCTCTGATCCTGTCTGGTATCCTCCTCTTCTTTGCTACAAGCTGTACAATCAGTGTAGAAACCGAAGGAGAGCGTTTTCAAAAATTTCTTGAAAATGAATTTATAACTGCTATGGAGAGCGACTATGTAACCTCTCATGTCTATTTACAGGAACCCGAAAATTATAATATTGACGAAAGTAAAATTGAGGTACGCCTTGGTGCCCGTTTTGACGATATCTCTCTAAAAGAGAGCGGTAATGCAGCGGAAACAGCCTACAAAACTTTTCAAAAGTTTACGCGGGAATTTCTGACGGAAGAGCAAAAGGATCTTTACGATCTCTATGAATACCAGCAGTCTCTGGCAGTCAAACTTAATGATGAAAAATTTTCCTACTATACTCCTCTTTTCCAAAGTATGACCGGGCTCCACTACCAGCTCCCTACCCTTCTGGCAGACTGGGAAGTGCGAAACGAGCAGGATGTTCAAGATCTAATTCTTCTGGTAAAGGACTCCAAGCCTTATATTGACAGCGCTCTCGCATATACGAAAAAGCAACAGGAAAAAGGGTTGTTGATGCTTGATCTGCAGTCCATTATAGACTACTGCGACAGCATCCTTGAAAAAGGAGAAAACAGTTCTATTTTAACGT
>CAUABB010000176.1 GCA_958427155.1 uncultured Oscillospiraceae bacterium
AAACTTCTCTTTTCCTATTTTTTTCAGCAACTTCTGCTCACGCCGGCTGCCATCCCAGACAAACCCAAAATCGCCGCAGACAATCAGGGTATCCCCCTTTTTTAACTTTTTAATTCCGGTTTTTCGAAAACGGCTGTATTCGCCGTGAAGGTCGCCGGTGACATAAACCATAACGTATCCGCTCCCGCAGTTTGATTCTTTATTTTGTCGCGCACTTGATAGCCTGCTCCAAATCGGCTATAATATCTCTGATGTCCTCAATTCCAATGGAAAGACGGATGGTTCCCTCAGAGATATCCGCCGCTTTCAGCTGTTCGGCTGAAAGCTGGCTGTGAGTCGTAGTCGCCGGATGGATGACCAACGACCGAACATCCCCTACATTGGCGACATTTTTGATCAGTTTCAGACTGTCAATAAACTTGGCGCCCGCTTCGCGCCCGCCTTTTAGCCCAAAAGTGAAAACAGAGCTCGCGCCTTTCGGCAAATATTTCTGCGCCAGGCCGTAATAGCGGCTGGAGGGCAGGCCGGGATAGTTGACAAACTCAACCTCCGGATGGCCTTCCAGATATTTCGCCGCTTCCAGGCCGTTTTGGGAATGGCGCTCCATCCGCAGATGCAATGTTTCCACTCCCTGTAGAATCATAAACGCGTTGAAGGGACTCAGACAAGCGCCAATATCCCGCATTACCAGAGCACGGAGTCTGCTGATAAAAGCAAGCTCACCAAGATCCGCAAAAATAATGCCATGATAACTCGGATCCGGCTCATTATAAAGCGGAAAACGAGCGTTTCCCTTAAACTGAAATTTGCCGCTATCCACAACAATACCACACATTGAGGTGGAATGGCCGCCTAAAAACTTCGTCGCTGAATGAATCACGAAATCCGCCCCGAATTCGATCGGACGACAGAGATAAGGCGTTGTAAAGGTTGAGTCGGCGATAACGGGAACACCGTGCCGGTGAGCGATCGCCGCGATCGCCTCAATATCCGCAACATTGGCGTTAGGATTGCCAATCACTTCAAAAAAGACCGCGCGGGTTTTATCGTTAATTGCGGCCTCCCAGGCAGAAAGATCATCCGGGTCAACAAAGCGGACCTTAATCCCAAGGCGGTTTAACGTAATTCCCAGCAGGTTGATCGCGCCACCGTAAATACAGGCAGAGGAAACAATTTCGTCTCCAGCGCTCGCCAGATTCAGGATGATGTTAAAAATCGCCGCATGGCCCGAAGCAAACGAAAGAGCCGCAACACCGCCGTCAAGCTCTGCGATCCGCCGTTCTAGGATATCACTGGTCGGGTTACTGAGCCGACTGTAGATATTGCCAGGCTCTTTAAGCTCAAACAATTCTTTTGCATGTTCCGTGTTCTTAAACTCATAAGCATTTGTTTGATACAAAGGTGGTACCACTGACATTGTGGTAGGTTCTGTTTCATAACCACCGTGAACCGCAATCGTATCAAAAGAAAATTTCAAATCAGACATCTTCGTTTTCCAACCTGTCCACCGGAACATCCGGTTTTTCATTTGTTTTTCATGTCCATTTTCAAGCGGACAATTAAAAATACGGCCTGCGTTTTTAAAAATGATACGGCATTTTCAATCTGCCAAAATCCGCTATGGCCTTAAGTTTAATATTATCATACACTTAAATGGAGGAAATGTCTACATGCGCAAGGGTATCACTTCAATTTTTCTGGCGGTCGTCCTTTTCTGTTCCGTTCTTATTACACCGCTGTCGTCTGCTTCCGCTTCCTATGAGCCTAGCTCAGATATTTACAGCGGCGCCGCTTATATGGTAAACCTGGATTCCGTAACAGTTGTTTACGCCAAAAATGAAAACCAGAAGATGTATCCCGCCTCTCTCACTAAAATTATAGTCGTCATGTTAGTTTTGGAAATGGAAACAGATCTGCAAAAAAAGCTTACAATGTCCTATGAAATCCGGGATGAGCTTTATGGCACTGGCGCATCAACCATCGCGCTGGAACCCGGAGAAGAAATTACTGTAGAAGATCTGCTTTACGCCTGTATGGTGCCTTCCGCGTGTGACGCAGCCTCTGTACTTGCGGAATATTACGGTGATGGCGATCAAGCGGCATTTGTTGAAAAGATGAATGAAAAAGCACAGGAGCTTGGCGCATTGAACACTCATTTTGTTAACGCTCATGGTCTGCACGACGATAACCAGTACACCACCCCCCGTGATATGTACATTATTACCAAAGCCGCACTTGACGTTCCGGGATTTGAAAAAATTGCTACAACTGTCCGATACACCTTCAAGGCCACAAATAAGCACCCAGAGGAACGCACCTATTCCCATACTAATATCGGGATGTTGGATCAAGTTGTTGGTGGACCATATTATTATCCATACGCGAAAGGAATCAAAACCGGGACAACAGATGAAAGCGGAAAAAACCTGGTAACAATGGCAAGTAAAGATGGTTTCAATTATCTACTCGTTACCATGGGCGCCCCCCTTACATTAAATGGGGTACAGGATAATTATGCAATTTTAGATCACTTGGCTTTATATAAATGGGCTTTCAGTTCTTTTTCCTTTAAAACAGTATTAAAAACAACTGAAACGGTTGGCACCGTCAAAGTTCGTCTTTCTTCAGACACGGACACACTCCAGCTGTGTCCCAAGGAAGATTTAACCGTTCTTCTTCCAGGCGATATTGATTTATCCAGTATCCAACAGGTTGTTGAGGTGCCTGACTCAATTGACGCTCCAGTTGAGAAAGGCGATGTGATCGGCACGATCAAGTTAAAGCTCAATGATGAAATTATTGGAGAATGCGAACTGGTCGCCAATATGTCAGTTTCCAAAAATTTTATTTATGGCATTTGGGACTGGATTTGCACTATTATGAGCAGTATCTGGGCAAAAATAATTCTCGCCCTTGTAATTCTTCTGATCCTGTTTTATATTGTTGTGACGATTCTTTACAACCGGAAACAAAAACGAAGGAAACGGTTGACTGTGGATAAACGTCGGAAGAAACGATAATTGGCCCTGTTTTAAACTCTTAAAAACCAGCGTGTAAAAATGCTCTTCTGCATTAAAAAACCGGGATGCCTGTTTAGGCGTCCCGGTTTTTATCTCTTTCTGATATCAAAGCGCTAAACTCGCTCACTTACTGCACAAAGGAAAGAGCAGCTTCCGCCGCCGCCGAAGCGTTATCCGTATAGCAATCCGCCCCAATGGTATCGCAGAAACTCTGGGTCACCGGCGCTCCGCCGATCATAATTTTACAGTCCATCCCCTTGGACTTTGCAAGATCAACCACTTCCTTCATCTGACCCATTGTAGTGGTCAAGAGAGCAGAACAACAGATTGCATCAGCATTGTTTTCAGCCGCAGCCTCCACAAATTTTTCAGGAGCCACATCCACACCAAGGTCAATTACATTAAGATTTTTGCTCTCCATCATCATCTTAACAAGATTTTTCCCAATATCATGGAGATCTCCCTTTACGGTACCGATGACAACCGTTCCTTTTGGTTCAAAGCCTTCTGCAATCAGTTTCGGCTTTAGAACCTCGATCCCCATATTCATGGCACGGGCAGCAATTAAAACTTCTGGTACGAACACTTCGTTGTTTTTAAACTTCTCACCAATAATGTTCATGCCTGCCAAAAGACCTTTTTCCAAAATTTCCTGCGGAGAAATTCCTTCTTCCAGAGCTTGGGCTACCAACTCTTTTACCTTTGGTGCGCGTCCCTGTTGCAAATAGGTGCTCATTTCTTCCAAAATACTCATATTAATTCTCCTTCTTTACATTGATCATGTCTGTTTTATATATTCCCACGGCTTTCTCGGTACCTCTTTGGAGAGACACCAACCAGCCGTTTAAAAACTTTTGTAAAATAGCTCTGATCCTCAAAGCCACAGAGGCAGGAAACCTCAACAAGAGAACAGCAATTGTCAAGA
>CAUABB010000177.1 GCA_958427155.1 uncultured Oscillospiraceae bacterium
TGACGGTAGGGTTCAGAATGCGATTCCGTTAAGTGGATTTGACAATATGAGACCTACTTATCAGATGATCAAGGCACTCGTTAAAAATATTTCTCCAATTGATTTTTGTTCCGATAAAATGATTATTATATCTCCAGATGCGGGCGGGATCAGTCGTTGCTTAAACTATTCTTCTGTTCTTAATCTCGAGATGGGTATGTTTTATAAAAGAAGAAACCTTTCCAAAGTCGTCGGTGGAACCAACCCCATTGAATCACACGAGTATATTGGTAGTTCTCTTGAAGGAAAGGATGTTGTTGTTGTAGATGATATGATCTCATCCGGAAGTTCGTTGATTGACACGTTTCGTCAACTGAAGTTCAAAGGTGCTAACCGTATTTTTAGTTTTATCACTTTTGGCTTATTTTGCAATGGTTTGGACGTTTTTGATCAAGCTTATGAAGAAGGATTGTTTGACAAAATTTTTGTTACCAATCTTATTTATCGAACACCTGAGTTGCTTGCGCGGCCATGGGTTGTTGATGTGGATCTTTCCAAGTATACAGCATATGTAATTGATGCAATTCACCACGATGCCTCTATTGGGGAAATTATTGATCCGAATAAAAAGATTATCAATTTGCTTTCTGAGATGGAAAAACGTAAAAAGCTTGCTAAAGTTTAAGTGTCTGTATATAGAGCATATTCCGATATGGTAATAATTTGATTTGTAATTAAAAAAGAGATGAGAAGAAAGAGAGTGGTAATTTCGTATGACAGTTGATGAAATCTGGACTTTGGCCGCTTTTGGTATTTACCTTCTAGCAATGATGGCTATCGGCCTTTTTTATTACAAACGCACTAAAAATTCTGAAGACTATTTTCTGGGAGGACGTAGTTTAAACGGTTGGGTTGCTGCACTGAGCGCTCAGGCCTCAGATATGAGCGGATGGCTTTTAATGGGCCTTCCAGGGGCAATTTATGCGCTGGGAACCGGTCAAATTTGGATCGCAGTTGGCTTGGCGATCGGTACGATTCTCAATTGGGTTTTGGTGGCTTCTAGACTGCGGCGGTATACTATCCGTGCTGGTAATTCTCTTACATTGCCAGAATTTTTTGAAAATCGGTTTCATGATCATTCTAAGGTTTTGCGGGTTGCTTCGTCCCTGTTTATTATGATCTTCTTTTTGGTTTATACAGCTTCCGGTTTTTCTGCTGGCGCAAAGTTGTTCTCTGTTGTATTTCAAATTGATTACACGATAGCCTTAGCAATTGGAGCTTTTGTAATCCTGGTTTATACCTTTTTAGGTGGTTTTCTGGCGGTTTGTTGGACCGATTTTGTACAAGGTACTATGATGTTGATTTCTCTCATGATCGTTCCAGTATTTGCGGTAGGACTGATGGGTGGCCCTGAAATGACAACGCAGATGCTTGATGAACTTGGGACAAATTTTCTGAATCCTCTTTACAGTGGTGGAGAACCTCTGGACTTCGTTGGGATTATTTCTCAACTTGCCTGGGCACTCGGTTATTTCGGTATGCCTCATATCCTTGTTCGTTTTATGGCCATCAGAGATGAGGGTGAAGTGAAAAAGTCAAGGAAAATTGCAATTGTCTGGATTATCTTATCCCTTTCAATTGCCTGCCTTCTTGGCGCAATCGGTCGTGCATTCTTTATCGATGCACCGATTGATAATTCAGAAAACGTTTTTATAGAGATGATTGGAAAGGTCTTTACGGATAATTTCCATATTCCGTTTGTAGGAGGTCTGATGCTTTGCGGTATTCTTGCGGCAATTATGTCTACTTCAGATTCTCAACTTCTGGTCACAGCTTCTTCTATTTCTGAGGACGTTTATAAAGGCGTTATAAATAAAAATGCAAAGGATAAAAGTATGCTGCTCGTAAGCAGAATTACAGTTCTTCTTGTTTCAGTTGTGGCGTTTGTGATTGCGCTTGATCCTAACAGTAGCGTTATGGGTCTTGTCTCCAATGCTTGGGCAGGTTTTGGTGCCACATTTGGACCGGTTGTGTTGTTAGGGTTATTCTGGAGAAGAGCTAACAGAGCGGGTGCTGCTTGCGGAATGATTGGCGGCGGTTTGACTGTGATTTTATGGGATTATATCCCCTTTGGAAGCCAAACGCTAGCGGGAATTACTGGGCTCTATTCTTTAATTCCGGGATTTTTGGTCGGAATTTTGTTGATGGTGGGGATAAGCCTTTTAACCAAGGCACCATCTCCAGAAATTTTGCAGGAGTTTGACGATGTAAAAAAAGCGAAGCATCTGGAGATTTGTTCGGAGAATGAAACGGCTTCTAATTAACTGATATGGATAATCCCCAGGTGAAAATTTTCCTGGGGATTAATTTTTTTATAAAATATGTTTTAAAACAGTCTGCGTTGTGCAAGAAAAATAATATGGCCCTTTTTTAAGTATTGATATAATAATCGAGAGTTGTAATATTATAAAGAAATTGTTTGAAGGAAGTTACGGCGGGAAGGAATATATTATGGAGAAGATAAAATTATGGGATGGCAGTGAAATTCCTCGCCTTGGGCAAGGCACTTGGTATTTAGGCGATTATCCCCAGAAACGCTCCGACGAAGAGAGAGCTCTGAAAGAAGGAATTCACCTGGGAATGACACTGATCGATTCAGCAGAAATGTATGGTGATGGCCGTGCTGAAACTCTGGTTGGGGAAGTAGCTGTTCAGTATCCCAGAAAAAGTTTGTTTTTAGTTTCTAAGGTCTATCCATTTCATGCCGATAAATCACATATTTTTGACTGCTGTGATGCATCAATCCACCGAATGAAGGCAGACTACCTTGATTTATATCTTCTTCATTGGAGAGGATCGGTTCCTTTGTCTGAAACTGTGGCATGCATGGAAGAGTTGGTGAAGCGGGGAAAAATACGGCATTGGGGTGTTTCTAATTTTGATACAGAGGATATGGAAGATCTTTTCCGCATAAAAGGAGGAGATCACTGTGCTGTAAATCAGGTGCTTTATCACCTGGGATCGCGAGGAGTGGAATATAGTTTATTGCCTTGGCTGCAAAAACATGCAGTTCCTTTGATGGCATATTGCCCTTTAGCGCAGGGTGGAGCGCTTCGCAAGGGGTTGTTTGAAAATCCGGCGGTGATCCGTGTCGCAAGTGCACATCAGGCGACTTCTGCTCAGGTCCTTTTAGCTTTTTTATTATCTCGTAGTAATGTTCTTGCGGTTCCTAAAGCTAGTTCTTTAAAACATACAAGAGAGAATGCAGCAGCTTCTCATTTAAAGTTGTCGTCAGAGGAACTAAGTTTGCTTGATAAGGCGTTTCCACCTCCAAAACATAAAACTTTTTTGGATATTGTTTGAATTTAAATAAAAGCGTATGAAATAATTTTATATCATTTCATACGCTTTTTATATAATAGCTACTGATTGTTGCCGCGAAGCATTTGATTTGCGATCTGTTGTAAATCCTGAATAGACTGGAACTGAATTCCGGATTGTTTAATATTTTCCTGAAGAAAAATTGGCAGTGCGTGGAAAGCTTGGTTAATTTCCTCGTCATTTTTATTCTGATTTAAATTAAGATGTTCGTTGACCTGGTTTTGCCGGATGATTAGATTCATAAGTTTCACCTCCATTTATATTTTTTGTGATTCTGATAGAAAAAAACATTGAAATCTTTGACATAACAGAAAAATTTATAGGATTTAACTTTTGAATGAAAGGCTGAAAGATGGATACAATAGAAATGAACCAAATAAAAGGAGGAATTTTAAAATGCAGAACATGAGTCAGGCAAATCAAAGTATTAAATGTACCGTTCAGCAGTGCGCAAATCATTGTCAGAACCAGAATTATTGCTCTCTTCAGAGCATTACAGTCGGCACCCATGAGACAAATCCTACCGTAGTCCAGTGTACCGATTGTGAATCTTTTGTCTTGAAGAAATAACAAAAAAGGCC
>CAUABB010000178.1 GCA_958427155.1 uncultured Oscillospiraceae bacterium
CAGGTCTTTTATTTTATATAATTTATTTAACCCTATTCTCCACTAGTCTAAATTGCTCAGTGTTTTTAAAGCTACAACACATTCTTTTTCCAAACTCTAGGACAGGATTCTATAAATCTTTGCGTTATCATAATTGTATCTTCCCGTTCTCCATCATCAAATCTAAAATGGCGATATTCGCTGCAGCTTCCACAACTACTGCTGCACGCACGGCAATACAAGGATCGTGTCGTCCGTTTACAATCAATTCTGCTTCCTGCATTGATTTCATATCAACGGTTCTCTGAGGCTTTGAAATAGACGGGGTTGGCTTGATCGCGGTGCGAAAAATAACAGGCATGCCGGAGGAAATTCCTCCTAAGATTCCGCCGTGTCTGTTAGTATGGGTTCTTACCTGTCCATTTTCTAAATAGAACGAATCGTTATTTTCACTGCCGTAAAGCAGCGAAGAACCAAAACCTTCACCAAATTCGATTCCCTTAACAGCAGGAATTCCAAAAATAATGGAAGATAAAACATTTTCAATCCCGTCAAACATAGGGGAGCCAATTCCAGCGGGGAGTCCCAAAATGCAACATTCTATGGTTCCGCCGACGGAATCCTGTTGAAGCCGTGCTTGCTCGATAATATCCCGCATTTTTTCTTCTATGGATAAATCAAGCAAAGGAAAATCCATTTTCTGAAGTCGTTTTAAAATTTCGACAGAAATTTCGACAGGATCAAACCTTTTTTCAGAAATATCTTTAATGGACAAAATGTGCGAGGCAATGTAAACTCCTCGTCTTTCTAAAATCTGTTTACAAATTCCTCCTGCTAAAACCAAAGGGGCGGTAAGCCTTCCCGAAAAATGGCCTCCTCCTCGAAAATCATTTGCTCCATGGTAACGGATTTGTCCGGTATAATCTGCATGTCCAGGACGAACAAGGCGTTGCAATTCATTATAATCTCCAGAACGTGTATCAGTGTTTCTTATCACGCCAGTAAGCGGAGTTCCGGTGGTTTTGCCGTTCCAATACCCGGAAATCAGCTCTGGCAGATCAGGTTCTGTCCGGGCTGTAGAAATATGATCACCCTTTTTAGCAGTTCTTCTACGAGTAAAACAGGTGAGTTCCTCTAAATCAATCTGTTCACCAGCAGGCAGATGATCTAATGTCATTCCAATGGCCGGACCATGTGATTCTCCAAAAATAGAGAGTTTCAGGGTTCTATTCCAAGTTGATGACATTTATATTCCCTCCTAGCACTTGATAATCTTGATAAAAGTTTGGGTATGACTTTCGAACCGCTTCTGCCGTGTGAAGGTAAACCGGCCCATTGGCTGCTGTAGCTGCAATAGCTGTAGACATGGCAATTCGATGATCATTAAAACTTTCTGCCGTACAGCTTTGAAAAATTTTAGTCCCCATAATACTTAATCCGTCTTCTTTTGGTTGAACTTTAACACCTAATACTTTAAGAAGGGCAGCAGTTGTCTGAAGGCGGTCGCTCTCTTTAATTTTTAATCGTTCGGCATGATAAATCATACTGCTTTCCAGAGATCTGCCGGCAAGGACAGCGAGAATTGGAACAAGATCTGGAATATCTCTTGCATCTACAAATAAAGGATGAAAGACACCGTTTTGAGGCTGAGAAATCGTTATTTTATCTTTTTCAATTTCAACAGAGGCTCCTGCATATTTTAAAAATTCTACTATTTTTTTATCTCCTTGCAGGGAAGTGCCGTAGTCAAGCCCGGTAATTGTAACTGGTCCACCAAAAGCGCCAGCTGTCAGGAAAAAAGCAGCCTGTGAAAAATCTCCTTCTACCGAAAAACTCTGGGGCCGATATTTTTGTCGTCCAGGGACAGAAATAACTGAATTGGAAAGATCGGCAGAAATCCCAAATCGTTTCAACATTTGAAGGGTCATCTGCACATAAGGCTTTGATTCAAAAATTCCGGTAATCTTAATTACACTATCTGTCGACAACAGAGGCAGAGCAAAAAGAAGACCAGTAATAAATTGAGAGCTGATATTCCCAGGAACCGAAAATACTCCTCCAGAAAGCAATCCTTCTATAGAAAAAGGCATAGTGTTTTGATAATGAAATAAAACACCATTTTTCCCTAGGCTGTCAAGATATGGAACAATTGGCCTAGCGGGAAGCTTTCCACTTCCTTCAAAAACCGCATTCACTCCAAGCGCAGCGGCAACTGGAATCAGAAATCGAAGGGTAGAACCTGACTCACGGCAATTAAGAAGAGCATGATGCAAAGCCTGTTCACCAATTCCCTCTATGGAGGCAACATTATCTTTACAGGTAATCTGTGCTCCTAACGCACGCAAACAATCGATAGTTGCAAGAATATCTTCAGAAAAAATTAAATTACCTATTTCAGAATGTCCTTGGGCAAGAGCGGCGCAAATAAGGGCGCGGTGTGACGCACTTTTAGAAGGGACTGCGGGAAGAGTCCCTTTTAATTTTGAAGGCTTAATTTGTACTGTCATAGGAATAACACCCTTTTACAAAGCGAATATAATCGTCCTGCGAAAGATTTTTGATAAAACTTTCTCCTATTTTACTGCAAAGTACAATTTTGATTTGATCAGCAGACGCTTTTTTATCCATCAGGCTATATTCAATCAGAGTTTGATCGTCGATCTCGGCGCTGACTGGAAGGTCACTTCTTTGAACACAGTCACGAAGACGTTGCGAAACACCTAATTCTGTCATTCCATAGCGTTCAGACAGTGCAGTAATTTTAACCATTCCTACGGCTACTCCCATTCCGTGAGAATAACCAGAATAACCGTAAAATTTTTCAATAGCATGGCCAAATGTATGACCAAAGTTTAAAAGCATCCGTTCTCCAGTGTCAAACTCATCAGATTCTACTACCTGTTTCTTAATTTCAATACAGCGGCAGATTACCGAAAGAAGATTGTCGTGTAAAGTATTGTTTTCAATAATTTCAAAAACAGAATGGTCTTTAATCATTCCATACTTGATCGCTTCCGCTACACCATCTGCAAAATGCTCAGGAGACAGGGTATTCAAAGTATCAATATCACAAAGGACAAATTTAGGTTGCTTAAATGCCCCAACTAGATTTTTCCCTTCTGGAATGTTGACTGCTGTTTTCCCACCTACAGAAGAGTCAATCTGTGCGAGAAAAGTAGTAGGAATCTGAATATAATCTATTCCACGCATATAACTTGCAGCGCAAAAGCCCGTCAAATCCCCTACAACGCCACCGCCGAGAGCAATCAGCGCGTCACTGCGAGTTAATTTGTGTTCACAACAAAAGCTATAAAGTTTTCCAAGCATTTCAAGAGATTTAGAACGTTCTCCATTTGGAATGACTGTCAAAAAAGCTTCAATTCCGGCATCACTCAAAGAAGAGAGAATAATATCTGCATAAAGAGGAGCCACCAAATCATCCGAAACAACAACTACGCGTTTAGCGGCACAAAGGCTCTGAAAATAGTCTCCCAATTTTTCTAGTAACCCATTTCCACAGTAAATCGGATATTGACTGCTTGCATTAACTGTAATTTTCCGCATTTTATCGTCTACCTTTCCCATGGCTTTACAACGCCAGATGATAGAATTCGGCAAGCTCTTTTACTTTTTTCATCGTATTATCAAATTGATCCGGTGTCATAGACTGTGCACCATCTGATAGAGCCATTTTGGGGTTGTTATGTACCTCGATCATTAGTCCATCCGCTCCACACGCGACGCTTGCTAAAGCGAGGGGCTCTACCAATGATACAATTCCGGTTGCATGGGAAGGATCTACAATAATTGGTAGGTGAGATATCCTTTTAATTAACGGAATCGCAGAAATATCAAGGGTGTTCCTTGTGATTGTTTCAAAGGTACGAATGCCCCGTTCACACAAAATAATATTGGAAT
>CAUABB010000179.1 GCA_958427155.1 uncultured Oscillospiraceae bacterium
TGAATTGTCGAAAGCGATAGAGAGGCAATATGACTTGCAACCGCTTGGAAGAATAAAATCATATCAGGATTTTCCGAGGTTAAATCCACATAATGCAAATGTTCCTGTTCTCTTCCTACATAGTTCTCTGACTCTTCTAAAGATACTTCTGTATACATCTGCCGAACGGATTCCGATTCTTCCGGAGAACCTTCAAATGTAAAAACAAGGTCGCAGAGAATCCCGATCTGTTTAAAACTCCGATAAAGGTCGATATAATTTTTAATACGGTCTTTGTCCTTATTTCCTATTAGTTCAACCAGTATAATCGGGTAGTCACCTGATATTCCATATTTCCATAGGGTGCTGCGAGGAAATCTGTTTTGCGTAATTGCATTCTGTACCTTTGCGGTCATTTTTCCACTAAAATACAGTTGAGGCAACACTATATCCGCAAGCCTTCCTATTGCCGTGTGCTGAGGCAAGGGGGTCATGGAAGTAATCTGTTTCGATTTATAAAAACTGTTGCGTACGTGAACAATGCCATCTACCGCTTGTTCAAATGTTTGTCCCGCCGAAAGTATTAAATGAAGCGTTCTATTCCCCTTTTGAGGAATATTCACCGGTACCCGAAGGGCAATACATGGATCTGGGACACCGTTAGTCTTTGCACTGAAGTCTCTTTGAAAAGCATTTTTCAAAGAAAATATACCTTCTGGGGTACATAGAACGTTTTCACGGTTAGTTTCAAAAGAAAACGTAAGATTTTCTTTAAACCCGACAGCTAAAAAAAGTGTTTCTTCTCCCATTCTATTTTTTCGTTTGGCAACAATGATATTGGTTTCTGGGTGATAAGAAACTTCTAAAAACAATTTTGAAAATGCCGGATGAGCAGCATCGTCGCTTTGTATAGCTAGTGCTGGCTCTAAATAAAATAGTAATTCTGCCTCAATTTTACTGTTTTGCCGACTTTCCAATTTTATTGTCTTAATTTCACAGGGAGCTGAACGATAAATTTGGGAAGAATACTCCGTTTTTACTTCTTGATTTCGAGAGAGAAAGGTAACCTTATTATCACTGAACCTGGTTTCCCTTTCAGTATTTGTATCATAAAACGGCGCACTTGTTAAGGAAAAAGACTGATTCGGTAATTTCAGTAACGCAAAGAAACCATTGGGCTTTTTAAGGGGATTAGTTGTCCTTCGAAGGATATCGTTTCCACAATAAAACATCAGTTCTAAACCACTATCGGTATAAACAGCACTTAACTCCTGATTGGAAAGGACTTTAACCCTAGGCCTATGTGGATAAATTTTGGTATAAACAGCCTCTTGGGTTACTTCAGACTCATTAATACGATTCACCCTTTCGGTATAGGGTTTGTCATACATATCTGTACCATTTGTTATTTTCTCCTGCAACAATTCTTTGGCACTCCTCATTTGGCGATCTGAAAGGAATCGTTTCTGAATAGTTCCATTGTTTATGGCATTATCGAGCGCCAGTATACTCATCCCAATATGATGCGCCATAAAACTTTTAATTAGTTCATACTTGTTACTTCCAACCCGCTTAGGAGTAAAATCAACTGCTTCATAGAAACCAAAACGTCCAAAAGCTCCTAATTGACGCAATTGAAGCAAATTTTTAGATGCTTCTCTTGGTCGGAATGGAAGTGTTAAATAAGAAGAATAAGGTGAAACAACAATATCGTCGTTCATATGGCTTTTCAAAGCAATTGTTTGGACTCCATTGGCTTTATACTGATAATTTAAATCTGCATCAAATGAATAGATTCCACTTTCTGAAATCCCGTAAGGAAGTCCAAGTTTTGTGGAATAATTTTTTTGTACATGCAGACAAAAACGAAGTGCTTCGTATCCCAGTGATCCTTCTTTGCAGTCCAGAAATAACTCCGGCATAAAATACTCAAACATTGTTCCAGTCCAGGACATTGGCCCCGCATAAGCACCAAGATGCCCGAGTCTTCTGGAAAGCATTCCCCAATGTGATACCGGTGCCATTTTTTTGGCAATTGCAAAAAAGCTGGTCATCCTCGCCTCGCTCATCAACATATCATAATGAGACGAATCTAACTTTCCTTCATCTGCATGATATCCAATAGAAAACAACTTTTTCTTTTCATCAAAAAGCGGAGCTAAGTCTGCGCCTTCAATTAGTACAATAATTCTGTCAATTAAACGAATAAAAGAAACATCACCCTCTGCATACTCTTTTAATCCTTCTTTTAACGCAGTCATAGCGCAGAGAAAATTTCCGCTGTCTACTGTAGAGATAAAGCGTGGTGAAAGCACATTAAGAGTCCTTGTATCATACCAGTTATACAGGTTTCCATTCCATTTTTCCAGTCGTTCTACTGTGTTAAGTGTATGCTCAAGCAGAGATAACATGGTTTTATTATCGATAATATCACAATCTCGTGCGGCAAGAACGGAAAGCATCATAAAACCAATATTGGTAGGAGAAGTTCTGTGCGCAATCCGGTAAACTGGAGCGAACTGCACATTATCAGGAGGTAGGTAATTTTCATTCTCATTTGCGTAAACCTGATAATAATGATACATACGCGCCATCTCTGTTATCAGTCGTTCTCGTGTTTCCGAAGATATTTGAAGGATACGATCAGAATAAGGTTCTGAAGAAACGACAGCTATTAAGAAAGCAAAAAGAAATAGAATCCCAAATAGACGAAGGCTACCATAAGGTGAAAGGAGGAAAAACACACCAGACAGAATAGAAAAAAAGAAGATGCGAATCATTCCTCCAAGTGAAGATACGGTCTTTTCACTCTGAGCGGCGGTTGTCCATTCCAACATTTTTTTATGAGAAATTCCTCTTCGATACCAGCCACGTACAATTGCATCAATTCCCGTATAGGTACTATGGGGCAGAAAGAAAAGCTCAAACAAGGCGCGCAAAAGATATTCTACACTTGCAGGGAGTCCCCCAGAATAATATCGAGAGGAAAATGATGCGGCGCCTCCGTAGCAAAACGAAAGAAAAGCCCCAATCAAATATGGGATTGATCCTGCTAAAAAAGCAATCCATACTAAAAAATGGCGAAAATCTGTATCCGGAATAAAAAAAGACGTCACCAGACAAAGAAAAGAAAAAGCTGGAGTAAGAGCTCGCCTAAGATTATCTAAAAGTTTATAACGATTCAGAAAGCCAAGAGGATTTTTCTTCTTTCCTTTAGAGGTTGGAATTGACGGAAATAAAAAGCACCCATTTTGTGCATCACCTCTAATCCATCGATGTTGACGTTTAAAGTAGGCAGTAGCGGATGAAGGAAAAGAATCCAGAAATTCAATATCAGAAACATAGCGTGTTCTAAGAAAAGATCCTTCTAAAATATCATGGCTCAAAACAGTTTCGCCGATAAAAATATCAGATACTAACCGATAAAAAAGTTCTGCATTAATCAAACCTTTTCCGGCGAAAATACTTTCGCCGTACAAATCCTGGTAAAGATCTGGCGATATCGGATCATAAGCTTGAATTCCACCCTTTCCGCCCATAATTTTTGAGAACAAAGTTTTAGTAACTGAATTAAGGTCAGACGAAACGCGGGGAACAAAAATACCATAGCCATCTTTTACCACCTTTTTTTCGTCATCAATCACTGGTTGATTTAGCGGATGAGCCGCCACTCCAATTAATTCTTGAACCGTATCCAAAAGTGGTATTGTATCAGAATCCAATGCGAGAAGATATCGTGCTTCTTCTAAAAACTTCAGATTTCCGCACGAAAGATAAAAGTTAACAGATTTTCCGTTCATCAAACGAACCAGGTCGCAAATTGCACCTCGTTTTCGGTCAAAGCCGCTATAATTCCCCTGTGTTTCCGAGTATTTTCTTCTCCTAACCAGGATCGTAAAATGATCGCCAT
>CAUABB010000180.1 GCA_958427155.1 uncultured Oscillospiraceae bacterium
TCAAAGGGGTCGCCCGTGAAATTCCTTCGAATTGAACCGGTTAGGGGAAGCCGAAGGCCGGAGAAACGGTCATTTTCGTGGCCACTGAATGCCCAGAGATGGTCTTCAGTGAGTGCTGACGCAGATTGAGGCAGTTTGAGGCCGTTTAAATGCGCTGCTGCTGTCAGGTCCCTGATCCAGCTCCCCGGGTGCAAATCCCGAATGAAGAGGAAAGGGGGATTGTCGCCTCCGGCGGGACCCGGCGTGAGATTCACCGAAAAGGTTTTGTCAGTGAGCGGCAGATCAGACCCAAGGGAAAAACCGGATTTCAGCCAAGCCGCATCGTAACGGAAGGCCGCCGTCGTAATCCGTTCGCTGTTGGCGTTCCAGAGAAGCGAACCGATACGGCGTGGTGTCTCTCCGGCAAGCCAAATTTCCCGGGCGGAGGTTTCGGACGTCATGACGGTCAGACTCCCTTTGTCGAACGGCGGATCCGTTTTGGCAAAAGTTCCTGTTCCAACGTCACCGACAGGGGATCACTCTTGGCAATCTCAGAAAATGGGGTTCCCAAGTCTAAGGCGAGGAGGACGGAAGCCACGGCTCCGATGGCAACGCCGCAATTGCCGTTTTCTATTTTCACCAAAGTCGACAAACTGATGCCGCAGCGCTCGGCGAGCTCGGTCTGGGGGAGGCGGCGCTTGAGCCGGGCGACTTTTATATTGTTACCGAGCACTGACAAAGATTCTTCAACTGCAACAGAGGGTCTCATATAATTTAAATAAAAATGCTTAAAAGGTATAACATTCACTATTATGATAATTATCTCGCAAACCCGACGAATAATCAACTTCCCTCAAATTCCGCGGTTAAGTTGCCAGTCCGCTGATTGCAATTTCGATCTAACAGGCTCTATAAGACAAATTAACCAGCATAACAATTTGAATAAAACAAATAATTAGTTTTCTGAAGTCTCGCTGTCGGTCTTTTGTCCCCTGTTTAGCCCCGGACAAGCCCAGATTTTTCTAAAACTTCGCCGCCCTGCGGCAGCTGCTCTGGTTCGGACGCCGCTCATGCCTGTACGAACTAGAATTGATAGTCAGTCTCTAAATTGGATGAGCCGGTATCGAGGTATCTGTCGCCACGGCACCTGCTACCGCTGCAGGACTGTGCGAAATGGCGCTGTTGTGCTCAGCTGTGACAGCAGACCATTGTTTCTGCGTGATTTTTCTCGTTGCTGACGATCGGGTAACGGGTTTCAGAACGCAAATAAAACGCCTTAAACCGGCGCTTTGTTCGTATTGACCGGGCTTACCGGTTTTATTTGTCTTTTGAGCTGAAAGCAATATGATTTTGCAGAGGATTTTTATATAAGTAATGTCTGTTTAAGTGAAACAGAAAATACTATATCGCTGCCGGTACTACAGTAGTTTCTTACAGTGCTTTGATTATTAATCTTTTTTCTGAAGTCCGCTGTCGGTAGCTACAATGCCGATGAGAATCAGCGCGCATCCGAGACACGCTGTGAGCGTGATTCCCTCGGACAAAAAAGGTAGGCCGTTACAGAATTTCCCGCATTCCTCCCGGGGCTCAAGCCCCGGGCTTCCTGCGGGAAATTCTGTGAAAACGGATATTTCTATGCCGATGTGAGCTTGAGGCCCACAACCCCCGTGATACAGAGCGCCAGAAAAAAGATCTGCCCGCCCGTGAGCGTTTCCTTAAAAAGAAGCCAGCCGCCGAGCGTGATTCCTATGGTCCCGAGGCACGTCCAGATCCCGTAGGCCAGACCGGCCGGCAGGTCGCGCATCACAAGGATCAGAAGCCACATACTTAAAAGACTCAGACCCACGGTGACGCCGCAGAACCATTTACCAAGTTCCATGACGGCGGCGGCTTTAAGGCTCAGTCCCCAGGTCTCTTCGACGAGAACGGCCACTGCGCGATAAATCCAGGCGGCGGTCATGCGTCTGATCCTTTTCGGGCGGAATAAAAATGCCCGGTTTTTGTCCGGGCATTATAGGTTTTCCGAGGCTTAGGAACGGCGTTTTTTCGCCCAGTCGCGGACTTCTTCGGTAATCCGCATGGCGCAGAAGTTCGGGCCGCACATCGAGCAGAAGTGCGCGGTCTTCATGCTTTCCTTGGGCAGCGTCAGATCGTGAAAGCTTCTGGCTTTCTCCGGATCAAACCCGATATTGAACTGATCGTACCAGCGGAATTCAAAGCGCGCCTTACTCATGGCGTTGTCCCGGATCTGCGCGCCGGCGATGCCCTTGGCGAGGTCTGCGGCGTGCGCGGCGATTTTGTAGGTGATGATGCCGTCCTTGACGTCGTTTTTGTCCGGTAGCCCCAGATGTTCCTTCGGTGTGACGTAGCAGAGCATGGCGGTTCCTGCGGCTCCGATCACGGAAGCCCCGACGGCGCTTGTGATGTGGTCGTACCCGGGCGCGATGTCGGTGACAAGCGGTCCCAATGTATAAAAAGGCGCAGCGTTACAGAGTTGCTCTTCGGCTTCGGCGTTTTCTTCCACGCGCTGTAGCGGAATATGGCCCGGGCCTTCAATAATGACCTGAACGTTACGTTCCTGCGCTCTCCGGCAGAGTTCGCCCAAGGCCGCAAGTTCAGCCATCTGGGCGCTGTCGCAGGCATCGTGAATGCAGCCCGGTCTTAAGCCGTCCCCGAGACTCACGGTCACATCGTAAGCGGCCAGAATGTCGCAGATCTCGTCAAAGTGCGTCCAGAGGAAGTTCTCCTCGTTGTGGGCCATGCACCAGACGGCCATAATCGACCCCCCGCGGGAGACAATGCCGGTCAGGCGCCCCGCCGTGAGCTCAATAAAGGGAAGGCGAAGCCCCGCGTGAATCGTAAAGTAGTCAACGCCTTGTTCAGCCTGTTCAATAAGGGTGTCGCGGTAAAGTTCCCAGGTGAGGGCCTCGGCTTTGCCGTTGACCTTCTCAAGGGCCTGATACATGGGAACCGTTCCGATCGGAACCGGGCTGTTCCTGACAATCCATTCACGGGTTTCGTGGATGTTTTTGCCGGTGGAAAGATCCATCACGGTGTCTGCGCCCCAGCGCGTCGCCCAAAGCATCTTTTCAACTTCCTGACTGATGTCGGACGTGAGCGCCGAGTTTCCGATATTGGCGTTGATCTTGGTGAGGAAGGACCGGCCAATCACCATCGGTTCGCATTCGGGGTGATTGATATTGCAGGGAATCACTGCGCGGCCTGCGGCAATTTCGCGCCGCACGAATTCAGGCGTTACTTCTTTGGGGACTTCAAAACAAGTGTGACCGGCCCGGTGCTGCTGCAGCAAAAAGGCGCGGCTTCGCGGTGAGACATCCCGCAGGCTTTCTTCATAGGCCCTGCGGTTGTTGTTTTCGCGAATCGCAGCAAATTCCATCTCTTCGGTGATGATGCCGGCGCGGGCGTAGGCAAGCTGCGTAACCGCCTTTTTCCCCGCCGCGCGGCGGATGGAAGAGGTGCGGTTAAATCGGATGGCGTCGAGTTCAGCTTTCTGAGCCCGCTCGTTCCCGTAAGCGCTTGACATGCCGGAAAGTTCTTCCGTATCAGCGCGCCCGAGAATCCAGGGTGTGCGCAGGCCGGTGAGGCCCTTCGTGATGTCCACGGTTTTGGCGGGGTCACCGAAGTCACCCGAGGTATCGTAGACAAAGATCGGGGGATTGACTTCGGTTTTACCTTCCGGGAGCTTGGATTCAGCAAGGTCAATGGCGCGCATCGGAACGCGGATACCGTGGCTG
>CAUABB010000181.1 GCA_958427155.1 uncultured Oscillospiraceae bacterium
GACGGACAGTTCTTCTCACAAATTCTACAGGCAATGCAGCCATTTTTACAGACAGCACGTACCATCTTTCCTACATCGTGGTTACTGCACTTCACCGCAACCATATCAGTCTGCTTTTTCTGACGAATAATTCCTTTTGGGCAAGCCTCCGCGCACATCATGCACCCTGTACATTTTTCATTATTTACTTTAGCTATTCCATTTACAATCGAAATTGCATCAAATTGGCAGGCAGCCACACAGTCACCAAATCCCAAACAGGCATAACGGCAATCACCTTCGCCTCCATAAAAGGCGCTACAGGCCGCGCAACTTTTTGTCCCCCGATAATCGTATTTAGTTCCTGTAACCTCCGGACATCCAGAACAACCCACAACCGCCGCTTTTTCGACAACATCCTCAGCGGTTTTTCCCATAATTTCTGCAATCTGAGCGGCGGCCTTATCGGCTCCGGGAACACATCTGGAGATTGGAGCATCATCATTCACAATAGATGCCGCGTACTCGTCACAACCGGAATAGCCACATACACCGCAGTTAACTCCCGGAAGAGCTTCTCTTACCTTTTCTATCCGTTCATCAGTTTTAACGGCAAATACTTTTTGTGCAACAGACAGCAGAAGACCGGCAAAAAGTCCCAGCACAATAAATATTAAAATAGGAAGGATATAGGTTTCAAACATGGTCTACCTCCGAACAGTTTATTTAAACAAACCCTCTACAACACCGCTGAAGCCGACAAAAGAAACCGACATAATAGCAGCGGCGACCAAAGTAATTGGAATTCCCTGAAATGCTCTCGGTACATCACAGTTCTCCATTTTTTGTCGAACACCCGAGAATAAAATTAAGGCAAGCATAAATCCAAGGCCCCCGCCGATCGCATTTACAAAAGACTGTCCGAAATCATAAGCGTTATCAATATTAAGAATTGTAACACCAAGGACCGCACAGTTTGTTGTGATCAATGGCAAATAAACCCCAAGCGCCTTGTAAAGCGGAGGCATAAATTTTTTAAGCAGAATTTCAATCAACTGAACAAAAAGCGCAATTACTAAAATAAACGCAACTGTTTTTAAATAGTCCAAACCATAAGGTGCTAGGAAAAAGGTGTAAATAGGCCATGTCAAAGCAGTTGCCATTCCCATAACAAGTGTTACTGCAACGCCCATTCCAAAAGCTGAATCTAACTTTTTGGACACACCAAGGAACGGACATATCCCCATAAATTTGGAGAGTACAAAGTTATCTACCAGGATCGCGCTGACAAGGATCACTAGCATTTCCTTCATTTTTCATCGCCCTCCTCATTTAAACTTGCACATGCCTGTGCCGAAGGACATCCCTCACAACCCCCGCAGCCAGTCTTCTTTTTGGGAATTTTATACTTTGTAATAATATTAATCACTGCAATCAAAATCGCCAGAGTAAAGAATCCGCCCGCCGGAGAAACAAAAAGTTTCATCGACTCAACTACTCCCTTGGTCAATCCAATTCCAAACCAAGTTCCAACACCGAGAATTTCTCGAATTGAGCCCATCAGGAAAAGAGCGAGTGTAAAGCCAAGCCCCATCCCCAAACCATCTAAAGCGGATTTGCCAACACTGTTTTTACTGGCAAAAATTTCTGCTCTGGCCAAAATAATACAGTTAACTGTAATCAATGATAAATAAAGTCCTAAAGCACTATAAAGGCTTGGAATAAAGCGCTGTAGTAAAAAACCAACAATCGTTACAAAACCAGCGATAATAACGATGAAACAGGGGAGGCGAACCGCTTTGGGTATAAGTTTCTTTACCATTGAAATAACAACGTTGGAACAAACCAAAACAAAGGTCGTAGCAAGTCCCATTCCCAATCCATTAACTGCCATTGTTGTCACGGCAAGAGTAGGACACATTCCAAGCAAAAGAACAAAAACCGGATTTTCCTTAATTATTCCTTTAAGCAAAATTTTAAGATTACTCATCCGCCTCCACCTCCTTTTCTGCGTTTTCTACTTTCGGAAAAGTATCAATTGCCAAGTTGACGCCTTCAACAACTGCTTTAGAGGACACTGTAGCTCCTGAAATTGTAACAATATCATTTTCAGCGTCCGCCTTCCCTTTTATGGGATTCAACGGGCCTTTCTTGCCAATAAATTGATCTTTAAAATCACTTTCTGCAACCTGAGTGCCGAGTCCTGGCGTTTCAGAAGACTCTGCAACCTCATATCCCAAGACACTGCCATCACTGTTAATTCCTATCACCAAGACCAATCCAGTACTGTAGCCTTTCAGCTCAATTTCAAAGCCAACTGCATCATCACCATCAGGATAGATCACATTTAAAATGCGTTCATCCAGTCCATCTGGCTGAGTGGTTTCAAAGGTCTCAGAATTTGTAAAAAGAGTCTTAGCGGCATTAAGCGAATTATCGCTTAAATCGCCAACCTGCTCCACCTTAGTTCCATTGTAAGTAAAAACCAGAGCTGCCGAAACGACCAGTGTCACTGCTGTAAGAGCCGCAGTTGGTGTTAAAATCTCTTTTAATGATTTTTTCATGAACTCTTTCCCTCCTTTGCCGGTTTTACTTTACCAAAGGGTTTGAGTTTTGTCGCCTTATCAATATAAGGAACCAAAATATTCATTAAAAGGATAGCGAATGAAACACCTTCTGGATAAGAACCAAAGACACGGATAACTACTGTGATAATTCCACAGCCAACCGCAAAAATTAATTTGCCGGAAAGCGTAGAGGGAGAGGTGGAATAATCAGTCAGCATAAAGAAACCGCCGAGCATCACACCGCCCGCAAGAATTTGATAAACCGGATCCAGGCCAAGCGCCCAAGTGAAAAGAAAAACCGTCCCAATATATGCAACTGGTGTAATTGGATTGATAATTCTACGGATAATCAAATATAGGCCACCAATCAGCAAAGCCAGGGCAGCAGTTTCACCCAATGAACCAGCCCGCGCACCAAGAAACATATCCAATATTGAAGGAAGCGCCGCAGTATTTCCACTACTGATATCTGCAAGCGGTGTCGCAGTTGTCACCACATCGGCTGGTACCAAAAAAGAATTATAATAAGGTGGAACCCAAGTTGTCATCTGCGCCGGGAAAGAAACCAGCAGAACAATCCTCGCAAGAATCGCTGGATTGGCAAAATTCTGCCCGATACCACCAAACATCTGTTTGGCAACAACAATCGCAACAAAATCTCCAATAATCAACATCCAGACAGGCAGAGTAACCGGAACGTTAAAGGCTACCAGAATGCCAGTTACCACCGCGCTCAAATCGCCGATGGTATTATCTCGCTTCATTAACTTACGTGAAAAATATTCAAAAAGGACACATGCCAGCACACTGACACAAGTGAGCATCAAGGCACGGAAACCAAAAAAGATTACAGCGCAAACCAACGCCGGAATCATCGCTATTATGACATTCAGCATAATTTTGCGGGTGGTTATATTACTTTTAACATGTGGAGAATATGTAACAAGCAGTTTTTCCAATGCAATATTCCTCCCTTATTTCTTTTTCTGTTCAGCCTGCCGGAGAAATGCTTTTGCAAGCTGATTTTTCTGTGCGAGGTTTCTTTTAGCCGGACAGACATAACTGCAGCATCCACAGTTCATACAAAGGTTGACACTTCCCTGTTTCAACGCTTTGGCATTCCGGTTGTCATAAGCCATTTCAAGAGATCGAGGCATCAAACGCATTGGGCAAGCATATA
>CAUABB010000182.1 GCA_958427155.1 uncultured Oscillospiraceae bacterium
ACAAGTTTTCGATAAGTTGTAAAGAGATCTTCACCAAAAAATAAATCTTTATCTAAATGAAGATCTTCTAATAAATAATTAATGAGATAGTTTAATCTTTCATTTTGATTCATCTTATTTTCCTTCCTTCAATAAATTATTAATGACTTGATCAATATCTCCTTTAATAAGAAGTGATCTTTTATTGATTTCAATAGGACAAGATATATCCTCATAATTAATACAAGCATAGATTGCATTTTTATTTTGACTTGTATATTTCCAAAATGGATATTTAATAATGGCTGGGGTGTTATGTTTATTGCGCACCATTTTTTTGGAGACCACCTACGCCTCATGTTCTGGCAGCACTCCGGCCTCCATAAGTAACTTTGTATTTCTGCGGATATTCGGGGCTTTCAAAGCATCCCCGTCTTTATCACCGACTTTGCCGATGAAGCGGTAGTAAATATCCACCCGCATAACGATTTTCCCATCGATTACTTCTTTTTCATGCACTACGATTTTATCGACCAGCGTATGCAGAAGTTCCTCTGTGACATCGGTGATGTTCGTGTATTTCTCTACCAGTTCCGCAAATTTCTTTACATCGTGGCTCTGCTTTGTAAAAGTTCCAAGCAGACTGTGAAGCTCACTATATCTGTCTTTCACTTTCTTTGATTCTGCCTCGAAGTCCGCTGACATTGCCAGGTAACGCTCGTCGGAAATAATTCCAAACACACGATCCTCGTAGAGCTTTTTCAGAATGGCGTCCAGCTCGGACATTCTTCGCTGGCATCCATCGGCCTCTTTCTGATAAGAAGCCCTTTCTCCATTCCATTCCCTTTCAGATAAGTGCATCAAATATTCCGCGTATTTATCCTTGTCAGCAGAGGCAAGGCTTGCATGAGTACAAATATCGCCTAATAACAATTCCGTAATCTGTTCCAGCGTAATATAGTGATTAGAGCACTCCGTTCCACCATACCTGCGATGCTTATTACAGCAAAAATGTCCTTTTGACTTACGCCCTTTTCTTGCAGAGAATACCATTCGTGTGTTACAGCCCCCGCAGATCAGTAATCCACGGAAAATATTATTTGAATTTTCCCAGGTTGCAGGCTGCTTAATTTTAATGCGCTCCTGCACAGTATCAAAGGTTGACTGATCGACTAATGGCTCATGGGTGTTTTCAACGGTAATCCATTCATCTTCCGGCCTCGGTACAATCCGCTTGTCCTTAAATGATTTTGTCTGGTACCTCTGGCTTACCAGGTGTCCGAGATATATAGGGTTGCTAAGAATTTGACGGACAGTTGTTTTTCCCCATGCGTAAGGGTGTTTTACCCGTTCATTAGCCCGGTACTTTCCGTATGCGTCCATCAGAAAAGCGCGAGGTGTTGGAATCTGCTCTGTCTCTAATGCCTTAGCAATATGAAAACAGGTTTCACCCTCTAAAGCCATCTGAAACATACGCTGCACAATAGGTGCGTGTTCATCCGGTATCAGGTGATGTCTGTCCTCCGGGTCTTTACGATACCCATACGCCGGATAGCCACCAGTGTATTCTCCGTTTAGAGCCTTTGTCCGAAAGGCAGACCGTACTTTACGGCTGCAATCCTTCGCATACCATTCGTTAATGATGTTTTTGAAGGGAGCAAATTCATTATCTCCTTTAGCCGTATCAACATTATCGTTGATGGCAATAAAACGTGTATCGTGTTCTGGGAAAATTACTTCTGTGTAATATCCCGTTTGAAGATAATCACGTCCAAGACGAGATAAGTCTTTCACACAGACAATGGCAACCTTTCCATCTTCAACAAATCCAAGCATCCTTTGAAAATCCGGACGATTGTAATTTGTTCCTGAATATCCGTCATCAACGAAAAACTCACAATTTGAAAATCCCTGCTCTCTGGCGTATTGAGAGAGCATTGCTTTTTGTGTCTGTATGCTTACGCTGTCACCACTAAATTCGTCGTCTCTGCTTAGTCTGCAATATAAAGCGGTAATTCTGATCTGTTGTTTTACTTTAGCCATAACCATCCTTTCCAACAACAGATTCAGAGTTTGTTCACCTTAATTATACCGCATACTCACAGAAATTTCAGCGGATCAAAGAGCAAATTTACAATCTGTCGCCATATTTTTCTTGTTTCATTTTTCCCTCCAGCATTTGTATGATAAGCTGCTGTGCCGTATTTTTCCCTTGTAAGTTACTGAATGAAGAAACTTGAAAAGTTACCTTTCCAATATTTTTCTTATATGGTTCAGCTAACCTCAAAGGTTGTTCTTCGATTTTATTTATAGAAATTACCCCCTTTCAGTGATTTTAGTTTCTTGTAAATCAAAACCACATGAATAAGCCGGACCCCGGACAAACCAAAGGTCCGGCTTATGGTATCTGATTTCGATTTTTTGTCTGCCGTATTTGCCACGCCCCCCGGCAGCCCTATTATAAATAGGGAATGGGGCTATTACAGGTTGCGGATAGCTTCGCCGCATCATAGTCCCGCAGTTGCCGCCGCTTTGCCAGAGCAAGCGCACGCCGCAGGAACTCCCCCCAAGTCCTTAGGAGGTCGTGAGAAAGTACCATTATCATCTATGCCGTTGTCGCGCCCTGCCTGCCACAGCAGGGTCAATGGGTTACGTGGATCGCTCGGACAGCGAATATATCACCTCCTTAGCTGCCTGTCATGGCGCCGCCCCATTTGCCGCTCGGAACATAGAATGAAGTACCTGTAATAGCGTATATTCAATTATCAAAGAGCAGTTGAGGGGTGACGGTTATGACAAATTCAAGGTTTCGGTATGTCGTGGGGTTCCACTTAGTCACACCCATCAGACTTGTCCCGCTAAAAATATGTCCCTCTATTATTCAGTACATTTTTAGGGCAAAAAGGGGTTGGTTACAGCAAGTTTTTTTCAAAATATTTTTCAAGCTGTCGTAATCCTCTTTTAATTCCATCACGTACAGAAGTAATATCACAGCCTTCTAATCTGGCAATGTCCGCATTGCTCATTCCAAGAAAGAAGTGTGCATAAATTCGCTGTCTTTGTTTCTCTGTTAATGTATCCAGACCTTGATAGAGCAGGTCCGTCATGCGCCGCTGCTCCATAATTTCCAGAAGTGAAGGCTGCGAAAGGGCAACATCCCGCTCAATGTTTCCGTCATAGTCCAGCGAATAAAACGCTTTATAGCGGTATGTACGAATCCGGTAGGCTTCTTCCAGCAGTGTGTATTCCCGGAGCAGATCAGCAACCTCATCCGGCACTTCAACAGTTAGATCATTTGTGTAAAACGGGTAATAATCCCGCAGATTGATTTCTTTCATAGATAACCCTCCAATTTCGATTTTTCAGTTGCACGGGCAAATCGAAATCAGAGGCGGTGAGCGACACCTGTAAGAAGTTTTGGACCTATATAGAAAAAAGCGCGTCTGTCGAAAGACAGGCGCGCACTCATGCCATTTGCTGTAATTCTTTGGTGAGAAAAGCTGAGAAATACATATTTCTGTCGAATGGAAAAACCCCGTAATCCTGCACCAGATTACGGGGTTGGGTATTCGGTAAGTTCGGTTTTGCAGAAACCAGTATTTTGCTCTCAACAGCATTTCCTTTGCCCTCCAGTTATGAAGGATGGCAAAAGGGCTCGTCACCATTGGTCTCCTTCAATTTCAGGGGCAATTATATGATAATATCTGCTATTCTTTTTCTAGGAATGTCATATTTCTA
>CAUABB010000183.1 GCA_958427155.1 uncultured Oscillospiraceae bacterium
TCGTTCCGATGGCTTTGTCAAAAAACGGATTTATTCCGTATAAAACCATTTGTGAGTAATAAAATAAAAGCAGTTTGAGCAAATAAATTATATTTTGAAATCGAGGTGTTACCAATGAATCTGATCTGGTGCAGTAAACCATGCGCCTATCAGTCGGAAGGTATTTGCACATTAGAACAGCTTATCGTTCCAACAGCCAGCACAGCTAAACAGGGATGCTGTTATTTTGTTCCCTCAAAACCGCAGCACTCCCAGATACAACCTGATCATGTAATTAATCAGAAAATGCAGCATTAATTGCCTGTTTCAGATTGCTTACTCCAACAATCTCAATTTCCTCTAATCCCGAAACAGAGGATAGCGTTTTTACAGCCTGCTTTGGAACCAGGCATTTAGTAAAGCCCAACCGTTGCGCTTCATTAACGCGTTGAACCAAATTTGAAACATTTCGGAGTTCTCCCGCAAGGCCTAACTCACCAAATGCAAGAAGGTTATCGTTCAACGGCTTGTCCCTAAGACTTGATACCAGAGCCAAAGCAATGGAAAGATCGGCCGCTGGCTCATCTAACCGCAGCCCACCGACAATGTTAATGTAAACATCTAACATTCCAAAAAAATAGCCCGCTCTCTTTTCCAACACTGCCAAAATTAAAGACATTCGATTATAATCAAAACCGGCTGACATCCTTCGGGGTGTTCCAAAACCGGTTTTTGTTACAAGCGCCTGTACTTCTGCCATAATCGGTCTGCTTCCCTCCATAACACAGGCCGCACAGGTTCCGCTCACGCCGACAGGACGATCGGCAAGAAGGATCATAGATGGATTTTCAACTTCAGAAAGGCCGTTATGAACCATTTCAAACATCCCGATTTCATTCGTAGACCCATATCTATTTTTTACCGCTCGAAGAATGCGATAAGAAAAATTGCGATCCCCTTCAAAATATAAAACTGTATCGACAATATGTTCCAATACTTTAGGACCTGCAATTGCGCCGTCTTTATTGACATGGCCTACAATAAACACCGGTATCTCTTCCGACTTCGCAGTTCGCATCAGAGTAGAGGTACATTCGCGCACCTGCGTAATACTTCCGGCAGAGGAGGAAACCTGAGCCAAGGTCATCGTTTGAATGGAATCGATAATGACCAAATCAGGCTTTTGCTCCATAATTAAATGAACAATTGTTTCCACATCAGTCTGTGCGGCAATATAAAGATTTTCACTATCCACTCCAAGCCGCTGTGCGCGAAGTTTGAGCTGACGGACAGATTCTTCTCCAGACACATAAAGAATCCTGTAATTCTGTCCCAGATATTCACAAATTTGAAGAAGAAGAGTGGATTTTCCAATACCGGGATCCCCGCTTAAAAGGTTGATAGAACCCTTTACAATTCCACCTCCTAAAACCCGATCAAATTCTCTGAGCCCGGTATGATAACGCACTTCACTTTCCATATCAATATCAGAAAGGCGGACCGGCGCAAAGGAACCCGCAAGAGGTACCGGCGTGTTTTTTCTCCCATTTCCTTTGATAGAGGTAACACTTTGAATTTGCGCTTCAAAGGTATTCCATTGGTTACAAGAAGGACATTTCCCGCTCCACTTGACAGCTTCATATCCACAATTGGAGCAGACATAAACTTCCTTGGTTTTTGCCATAACCAAACCAGCCCTTTCGTTATAAATTTCCCCGACATTCTTTTTTAAAGAAAGCCGGGGACTATCCATAGTTTTTAAATCAATTTCAAGCACAACCGCATCCTAACTCTTAAATTTAAGAGTTATCCTAATGTTCTCCAGCCGATGTCTTCTCACATTCAGGCGGCCAAATAATTCGTCAATCCTGTTAAAATAGCAAAAGCCATTTTAGAACGGTATTCCTCATCCAACAGCAAAGCTTCTTCTTCCGGGTTTGAAACAAATCCGCATTCACACAATACTGCAGGTACTTCAGAATGAAACAACAAAAAAAGATTGCTTTCTGCGGGTTTAATATCTCTTTTATTTTCCTGCTGCAACATGGTAATAATTGAAAATTGTATAGATTGGGCCAATTCTTTTGAGGCATCCTGATTAGTACTGTAATAAACCTGTGCACCTTTACAGGAAGGATCTCCATAGTGATTCAAATGAATCGAAATAACCAAGGCGGTCGGATTTTCATTGTAAATTTCTAAGCGATTATAAAGATCGGATCTTTTTTGGTCCCTAATTGTATTAGCATCTTCATCATGGATGGAACGATCATCTTTTCTCGTCATGATTACCCTATAGCCACAAGCCTGCAATAAATCACGAAGTTTGAGAGAGATATCGAGATTGAGATCCTTCTCAATACTACCACTGTATCCAACAGCTCCTCCGTCGGCCCCGCCGTGTCCCGGATCGATTACAACAGTTCTCATTGCCGAAACATTTCCAGACACAAGAGCCGTCTTTTCCAACTGCATTATTAAAACAATTAAAAAAGCTGTCGCCGTTAGAAACGCTACAACAATCAAAGACCTCCACAAAAATTCTCTTTTCATATTGGCCACCTATCATACATTACTATTTCATATGTATGACAGGTGGCAATTCAGTTATGCACTATTTTTTCTTTTCCTTTTTGCGATAAACCAGCCGATCGCTTACAATAAAATCATTTAAACCGAACGTATAAGAAACGTGGCAGACAACAGGAACCACTGTCTGCATCAGGAAAAAGCAGGCAAAGTAATACCAGGTAAAGTCAAGCGCATCAGTCTTTACAATAATTGAGATTTGAGGCCAAAAAAACGAATTTAAAACTCGATAAATGATAAAATAATCCGGCAGATAACCAAGAGTCATAAAAATCGTTACAAAGGTCATTAAATAAAATGGCGCAATCGCAATCAATCCGGCCTTTAACCCATAAAGTTTATCCGGTTTCAGGTTGTTTCTCTCATAATATCCACGATCTCGGTGACCGCGGTTGTTAACGGGGGAGGCAATAAAAGCTATTAAAATGGAAGCGCAGATCAGCTCCATGATCCACAAAAGCCACTCATAAGCGAAGAAAAAAACAGTTGAAATAATCAGGATAAAGCAGCAAAAGTCTGCCAATAAAATTTTTACTAAAATTTTCCCGCCCATTCCCCAAACGGTTGGGCGAGGTGAAACTGCACTGTCAATACTCACTCTGGCACCTCTCGATTCTGATCAAAACTTACAAATACAACGGTTTTATTATATCTGATTTCAGAAAAAGTGTCAATTTTAAATCTATATATTTATCAGCTATTTTCAAGAAGGTGAGATTCTGAATAAAGTTGTTTTTAAAAAACTTAAACACTGTATTTCAGGCAATTAAAGCGGTCTGCCAAAAGCGCTCTTTGCATGATGCAAAGAGCGCTTTTGGCAGATGATCGTTTTTATTTAATTGTTACAATCTCATAATCGCGGTTCCCCAGGCCAATTTCTTCAGCGTGTTCTAGACAGGCTTTCCAGTCACTCACAGGAGTTGTATTGACAAAATGGTCATGATGATCATGAAAATTAGGAGACTTCATATTGTCATCCAACAAACTTCCTTTATTAACAGGCTGAGCGTTACAGGCATCTGCACAAGCCATATCAAGAGCAACTGGATCAAAAGAGGCAAACATTCC
>CAUABB010000184.1 GCA_958427155.1 uncultured Oscillospiraceae bacterium
AACTTCTTTTATGATGGATTTAAATTGCAAAGTTAGATATAAAAAGTGAAAATCACACGGCTCTTTCGTTTAAGTCGCAACTAATTCAAATAATATCTCTCATTCCCATAACGTCTTTCCAATTCACAGCAGGATAATTCACTAACAATTCTTTATCCGTAATTTTATCCAGATTCTTCACACTTTCACCCACTGCGATCAATTTCATACAAACACTATCCAATAAAATAACACCATTTTCAGTATCCAAAAAATCATGAACAGAAGTAATACCACTTACCCGCTTCAGTAAAATCTCCAATGTTTTCTCTAACAACTGTATGGTCTCTCTGACCAATTCCTTATCATACATAGAGTCCCTCCTTTTCTATCCGTTTATGTAGCGCAGCATTCATGTGCTCCCTTAGGCGGACAATATCCACAGAACATCCTAACAACCTCTCCAATTCATTCTTTAAATGCGATAAAGCAAACAATCCCACTGTTTTTCCCTCAAAAAACACATCCACATCACTATCCGAAGTCTGCTCCCCACGTGCTACAGAGCCAAATATTCCCAAACGTGAAATTCCATAACGATCTCCTTCTGTCATTTTAAAATGTCTCAAAATCGCTATTATTTCCTGTGTTGTTTTCATATCTGAATGATTTACACAAAAATAGGACATTTGTACGAATCCATCAAGTAAAAATTATCGTTTTCTTAAAACTAAGACATTAAATTCAATTTTCCAGTCAAGACACACTCCTACCGCCCCCAAAGGGGCACGTCCTGAGTCTCCCGGAATCCATCCTAAAGCCGAAACCTTAGGTCAATTCCTCCAAAATTGTCTCCGCATCCGCCAACTCTTCTTCCCCCATTCCCAACTTCCTCAATTCCTCCAGCATTCTTCGGGCCCGTTCCGCACATTCCTCTTCTTCCACATAATAATAACAGCAGGCCAGCAATTTCACACTTTCCACCGAAACGGCCAGGCGATCCAAATTCCGACCAACCACATCCAGTACCTCCTGCAACATTCCCTCATCCCGCGTCACCTCACAGGCATCCAGCAGCGCCAAAAGCAATGCCGGATCCGATATATCCAGTCTCTGTCTCGCCATCGAACACACGCTCTCCAGGGCATTTTTCACCCTCCGGGCCTCCTCCATCCGTTCCACCTCCACCCGGCATTCCCCGTACTCCCGGCAAAGCCGCAAAATTTCTTGTGTTAACTGTTGCATATTATCTCTTTATTTTATCTGTTCCCAACTTTTCCCATTCCCTCTCCTCATTCAATTACTCCATCATAAATCACAAATCCTTTCATTCGTTCTTAAACGTCCCTCATCCGTCTGCGGATTTACAAACTCAAACTCCAGTGTCCACGCCAGTCCCTCTCCCAATATATAGGGTGCTTTAAAACCCATCGCTAAAACTTTCGGAACCTCGAACTGTATCGTAGCATAAACACTTCTTCACCAACACCGAGCTGATTGTGAGTCTTTTTCAAGTAACGAAAACAGGCAAATCAAACCCATATCCCGCAGTACTTCCGATCAATATAGAAAATCCCCAATATATTCTTCATGCATATAATCCAACAATTTCAGCCGCCACATTTTCTATACAAAAAAGTTTTTCCACCCTGTTATGAGCCTGTTGGGCATACTGTAACCTTTGTGCCTCATTTTCCAGCAAATCATTAATAGCTTTCACCAACAAAGCTACATTTCCATTCTCCACTTCCAACCCTGTTACCTGATGCAAGTTTACCCAATTCACTCCCGACCCCTCGATAGTGAATGTAATTGCCGGAGTATAGCAATACATCGCTTCGGCTAATACCACTCCAAAGGCTTCATTTTTAGTAATAGAGGGAAACACAAAAATATCCGCAGCATAATAATAGGCAACCAGTTCTTCAGCAGGAATTTTTCCTATAAAATGGACATTCGGACTTATACACTGTTGCTTTAAAATTGGAGTTAAAGGTCCCTGCCCTCCGATCAGAATCTCACATTCCGGATGAATACCGACACTGCCTTTTATCAAATAAGCTAATCCTTTATAAGGAACATGTCTTCCTACAAAAAGTAAAAGTGGCTTTTCCCGATAAGCCACTTTTATTTTCTGTACCTGTTTCTTCACCTCTTCTGTAAACACGAACTTATGAGGATCGATCATATTAGGAATAATTTTCAATTTTTCCCTATAAGGTTGCAAAGGCAAAGATTTTTCAGCATAAGCAGAACTAGTAGCTACAACTATATCCGCCCGTTGTAACAAAGCTTTTTCAACCGGTCGGATACAAGTATACAAATACTTCTGAGCAATAATATCCGAATGCCAATGAACAATCAGTTTGCATTTTTGGGGTATCAGTTGTAAAAGCAAAAAGGCAACAAAAGGATTCGGAGCATGGAAATGGATACAATCCGGTTGAAAATCACGCAAAAGCTTTTTCAACTCTTTCCCATATTTCCATGAAAGAGCCTGACTGGCCACTTTACTTACGACTCCCACCCTGATCACCTGAATCCCTTCCCAGCTATCATAAACTGTTTTCCTGCTGTCATTAAAGCAAATCACCTTCTGCCGGAATTCCGTATGTCCCTGAATTATACGCACCACATTATAGCATACGTCCTCAATCCCACCAGCATAGGGATAATAGTATTTTGAGATATGTAAGATTTTCATTTTAGAAAAGAGAATAAATCTTTAAGCCCCTGAGAAAGAAGCGAAACAATAACATTCAAAAAACAACCATTCAATTAAATTAATCAGTTACTTTTCTATATAATAGAAAAGTAACTATCCTAATTTTCCTTTTCTTTCTATAGAATTTAACTCTAATTTCGAATATCCATAAACGGCTTTATTCAAAAACTCGAACATGATTAACCAATACATTAAATTTCCTGTTCCACTCAAATGAAATGTAATGGCAAAATTGAAAGCCGCAAACACTAATACTATTAAAGTCAAGAAATATTCTTTTTGTCCTAGAAAACGAAAAAAACAATAAACTAAAGGAATTAAATAAAACAAAAAACCTACAATTCCATTATCTGTAAGTAAACATATCCACCCACTTTCCGGATTGTTATCATAAAGTTCATAAAACAAACCATTATCTCCGAAAAACAGGTAAGGTAAAGAATAATAAAAAAATAAATTTAAACCACTTAGCCAAAAATAAATCCGGGCACTCTGACTTCCTGATTCACCAACGGACATTAAGCGTTCTATTGACTGAGAAGAGTTAGATAAAGAATAAGTAATCAGCGCAATGAAAGCAAGAATTATAATAAGAAAATATTTTCTGTTTTCTTTCTTTATTATCATAAAAAATAGAGGAATCGATAAAAGAACGATACCTAATCTTGCATTGGCAAAAAAAGAAGATAAAAGAGCTAAAAATAAATAGCTAAACTTCTTATAATTTAGTAAATAAGCTCCTGCAACAAACATTCCGAGAATAGTCGGACCATAAAATAAACCTTTAGACCTGAATACGCCTACGGTTCCCCCCATCAATTTCTCATCAAACTCTATTCCTCTTACTACATTTATAAATAAATATTGTTTTGTCAGAAATTCAATCCCAGCTAATAAAAATGTCAGAATCAATAAAAATCGAATCAG
>CAUABB010000185.1 GCA_958427155.1 uncultured Oscillospiraceae bacterium
TCCAGTGTTTATAGATATTTTTCATCATTTTCCCAACGCTTCTAGCATTTAAAATTTCTGGAAAACAGGACTCATCTAAAACAACACCAAGCTCCTCTTTTAAACGAATTAATTCATCGCGGTTCTTGTTTCCTAAGATGCTGATCTCTCCCTCGTCGCAACGGATTAAATCAAGTATTAGTTTTATTGTTGTGCTCTTACCAGCTCCGTTTTCTCCGATAAATCCCATAATGCAACCACTTGGAAGCGTGAAACTGACGTGATCCAGTGTGAATCCGTCATAATACTTTGTAACATCCTTCAGTTCTAGCAGGTTATTCATCTCAGTCTTCCCCTTTATAAAGCACTCGCAAAATCTCAATCAATTCATCTAAACTAACGCCACAGGTACGCGACAGTTCAACCGTTTGCTGGAGATGCTCTTCAATTTTGCGCAACTGTTCTTCCCGGATAAACTCAAGGTTTTTTCCGGCCACAAAACTTCCTTTTCCAGTCATAGATACAATAAAACCTTCCCGTTCCAGTTCCTCATATGCCCGTTTCGTCGTAATAACACTAATCCGAAGCTCTTTTGCGAGCAATCGCATTGAAGGAAGAACATCTCCTTCCTGAAGTTCCCCTGAAATAATCAAATTCTTGATCTGTGTCACGATCTGGTCATAAATCGGTTGGCCACCCGAATTACTAATTATCAGTTTCATATCTAAACGTCCACCATTATTCTATATTGTATATACTCATTATATACAATATTAACTTTTTGTCAAGCATTATTTTCTCCAAAACTTCGAACTTTTAAAATATTGAGTTATATTTTCTAACACAAACATTTTCAATACAATTAAAAAAGCAGGCTTTTTTAAAAAAAGCCTGCTTTTTCTGGTTTTTCAACAATTTAAATATTCCATCTATTTCCGGGAGTCGCTGGTCATTGGAACCGTATCCGATGTTTTGACATACCAGTTCAGAAGCTTTGCCTCCATTTCCTGAACGATTCCCTGATATTCAGTTTTATAATAAACATTATGTAATTCCCTTGGATCCTTTTCCAGATCATACAGCTCGCAATCCCCACTGGTTCTGTATATCAGCTTATGCGTTAAAGTACGCATCATTGTGGTGCGGCAGACCGATTCCGGATGTTCCTGCTGTTGAAGGGCCTTGTGATAATAAACGCCTCCGGGGAACATAATATCCGCATCGCGCGTGCCCCACCCTTCAAAGCAGTAGGGCTCATGGACATCATAACCGCCGTCTCCATAAACAACGCGTTCCGGGTCACCATTTTCACCCTTAAGAGCAGGCCAAAGAGATTTGCCAAAGAAGAGATGCTGAGGTTCAATTTCAGCCGATTCAAGCATTGTCGGCATTAAGTCAAGCAATTCCACCTGAGACGTTACACGGTGTCCCTGTTTCACGCCCGGCCCCTTTACAATTAACGGAACACGGGTTAAAACATCTTCAAAGCCGTCCGGCCACTTCTCCACCAAGCCATAATCTCCGGCATAATCCCCGTGGTCAGAAGTCGCGATCAGGAGCGTATCATCTTTCGCCGCAGAATTCTCCAAAGCTTCTGTAAGCATACCAAGCAATTTATCGCTATAAGTAATCATAGAAAGATAGACCGCATTGACTTTCCGCAAGACTTCTTGGTCATCCAACGAACGGTAAGAACGAATCAGCTGATGAAATCCCGGTTTTCCTTTCCCTTTCCCGCGCAATTCAATCTCTTGATCCATATAAAGATTGTAGTATTTCTCCGGTACGGTATACGGACAATGGGGATAAAGCAGAGGAAGGAAAAGGACAAACGGCTTATCTCCCGGTTTCCAATTCACAATTTTTTCAATTCCCGCCATCACATTCGGATAATCAAAAACTCCGTCGTCTCCGCATTTCATTGGTTCCAGCAAAAAATCGTCCACATTGCCAGTAGCACTTTTTGGCGGAACAGCCGGCGGGTTTTCCACCGGTTTAGCTACAAACTCATCCGTGGAAAGAGGAATTGTATCCGTCGCAAACAAATCATTCTTTCCAAATATCCAAACGTCATATCCAGCCTCTTTCATATAGCGAAAAAGGTTATGCTCATACGGTTTTACCAAATTCCAAAGGGTACGATGTCCATTGGTATGAGGGTACTGCCCTGTTGCAAAAGAGCAGCGGCAAGGCGAACAGACTGGATTTTGCACATGGCATTGCTCAAACAACGTTCCTTCCTGCGCAAGGCGGTCCAAATTTGGTGTCTGTACAAAAGGATGGCCATAACACCCTACACTTTCAGCTCTCATTTCGTCCGGCATAAAAATGATATAATTCATCTTTGAATACTCCTATCTTTAAAAATGATTCCGGATTTATTTGTCACTGCTTTTATCATACTTGATTCGGATAAAAAATTCAATCATCTCGAGTTAAAATAAACTTTTTATTTTTTAAGTTTTAAGAATTAAAACCATTAAACAATCCCCTGCAGATTAATCTGCAGGGGATTGTTCCTTAAAAATATTTTGCAAAACATTAAGTATCAGTATAATAAATCTGAATAAGTTGGGAAGGGCCAGTATTCATCTCCCACTAAAGTTTCCAATTCGTCAGCAACTGCACGAAGTGCCTGCATATCAGCAAAAACAGTATCATGATAATACCGAGCACTTTCCAACAGATCAACAATTCCTTTTGCGGTAATAACGTCTGCCTCCAAGGTAGAAATCGCAGTAGAGAGCTGACCGCCCAAGCTGGAAAGACGCTTCGCCAAATCGGTTTCCAAAGAAAGATCCAGATCAAGATCCAGGCATTTCTTAGCAGCCAGTCCGTCACAGACTACCCGAGTAAATTCAATAACCGCAGGCAGGATCTGTTTTCTGGCCATGTCAATCATAGTTAACGCTTCAATATTAATTACTTTTGAATAATTTTCTACCAAGATCTCATAACGAGAACGAATCTCAGTTTCGTTAAACACCTTATTTTTGACAAAGACCTCAATATTTTTCGGCTCAATAAAGACCGGAAGGGCGTCAACCGTAGTGGTAAGATTAGGCAATCCACGGCGCTTAGCCTCTTCTACCCATTCTGCAGAATAGTTATTTCCATTAAAGATAATACGCTTATGGTCATGATAGGTTTCCTTAACAATATTATGAAGTTCTGTTTGGAAATCCTCCGCTTTTTCAAGGCGGTCAGCAAACTGGGACAATTCTTCAGCAATAATGGTATTCAAGACAATATTGGGGCCTGCAATATTTAGACTGGAACCAAGCATCCGGAACTCAAATTTATTGCCAGTAAAAGCAAATGGAGAGGTTCTATTGCGGTCAGTAGAATCTTTTGAAAATTTAGGCAAAACCGAAACGCCCAATTTTAAGATCTGCTTTTCAGCCTTTTCACCAACTTCATCCACTTCAATCGCCTTGAGAATATTTTCAAGCTCTTCGCCGATATACATGGAAACAATTGCCGGAGGCGCTTCATTGGCTCCCAGACGATGATCGTTCCCAGGTGTCGCAACTGAAACCCTCAACAATGGAGCGTATTCATCGACCGCCTTAATAACAGCAGAAAGGAAGAGGAGAAATTGTGCATTTTCCTGCGGTGATTTTCCAGGATCAAG
>CAUABB010000186.1 GCA_958427155.1 uncultured Oscillospiraceae bacterium
GATATTCCTTCCATGTTCCATTCTACATGAGTAAAAATGTGTTTCGCCTTTCCAATTTGACTGATTTTTACTTTTCCTCCCTGTCTTTCGAAATATTGCTCCACTTTTTGGAGCGCAACCTTCCCCGGACAATTTGGTAACTCCCAGAGACCGGCGAGTAGCCCTTGATTACCCCGTTTGGAAAGGGCAACACGACCTTGCGCTGTAATCAGAAAAACGGTTAATTCTTCAATCCGTCTCTTCTTTTGAGGAGCCTTAATAGGAAAATTTTCTGCTGTCTTACTTTGATACCCTTTGCAAATTTTGGAAAGGGGGCAACATAGACAACGGGGGGCGCCGTTAGGTTGACAAATAAGTGCGCCCAGCTCCATCAGAGACTGGTTAAAGTTTCCCACCTGTTTCTTAGGAAGGCAAGATCCTATTATTTGTTCCCAGTCTTTTTTTACAGCAGGGTCAGTGATATTTGCCTGACATTCTGTAAGTCGTGAAACCACCCGCAAGACATTTCCGTCAACGGCAGGATAAGGTAGATCAAATGCAATGGAAGCAATAGCTCCAGCAGTGTAACTGCCGATTCCTGGTAGATTTAAAAGCGCTTTATAATCGGCAGGAAGTTTTCCATCGTAGTCTCGGCAGAGAATCTGTGCGGCTTTTTTTAGGTTTCGGGCACGGCTGTAGTATCCAAGCCCTTCCCAAAGCTTCAATAACTCTTCATCCGACACTTCGGCAAGAGAAGAAATTGTGGGGAGAGTTTTTATAAAACGCAGGAAATATCCTGTTGCTGCCTCAACCCGGGTTTGCTGAAGCATAATTTCAGAAATCCAGGTATGATAGGGAGAGGGATCTGTACGCCATGGCATTGTTCGGGCATTCTGGTTATACCAAGGCAATAAAAATCTAGGTAGGGCTGAAATATTCCAATAATCGTCTTGTTGGAGGTTTAATTTCAATAGCGACATCCTTTCGCAGTCGTACTCGTTTAATTTCATTTTAACATATCTTTATGGGGGTTAAAAGGATATTTTCAAGTAATTTTATTGACAGAAGTCATTCCATCCACTATATTATTAGGTAACAGCGGAGTTGCTGTAACTTAAATTAGAAAAGGAGTTTTTTAACAATGACCGACCCTGACGGCGGCAGTATATGGTTTTATTTGATACTGCTCATCGTATTAATTCTGGTGAATGCTTTCTTTGCCATGAGTGAAATTGCAATTATTTCGCTGAATGACGCCAAGCTGCGCAGAATGGCGCAGGATGGAAATAAAAAAGCGAAGATCCTCAGCAATATGGTGGGGCAGCCCTCCAAATTTCTTGCTACTATTCAGGTTGGGGTTACCCTGTCCGGTTTACTTGCTTCTGCGGTTGCGGCCGATACGTTTGCCGAATATATCGTCCTTGCGTTTAGCGGAACGGGGATTAATGTCGGACTGGTACGCGGGATCTCACTGGTTGCAATCACTATTATCCTGTCCTTTTTTACTTTGGTGTTTGGTGAACTTGTTCCTAAGCGACTTGCGATGAACAGCAGCGAGAAAATTTCATTTGCAATCGCCCGAATTCTTCAGGCCATTTATATTTTTGAAAAACCGTTTGTTGCGTTCCTTTCCTGGTCAACAAATCTTGTCCTCCGTCTTTTTGGCATCAGCGCTGAACAGAAATCGGAAAAGGTTACGGAAGAGGAAATCCGTATGATGATCGATGTCGGAAATGAAAACGGTTCAATTGAGCAGACTGACCGTGAGATGATTAACAATATTTTTGAGTTTGATGATCGGACCGCAGAGGAAATTATGACCCACCGCACTGAAATGACTGCGCTTTCTCTTGATGCGACACTAGAAGAGTGTATCCATACAGCGGTTGAAACCGGTTATTCTAGAGTGCCGGTTTACGAGGAAGACCTTGACGATATTGTAGGCATTCTATATATCAAAGATTTATTAAACCTTGTTTTGTCTTCTCCGCCGAATGATTTTAAGGTGGAATATTATATACGTCAGCCGTTTTATGTGCCGGAAACAAGTCGTTGCAAGGAACTGTTTAAAGAGATGCAGGAGAAAAAGGTTCAGATGGCCATTGTGGTGGATGAATATGGCGGAACAGCCGGCCTTGTAACAATGGAAGATTTGTTGGAGTCGATTGTCGGAAATATTCAGGATGAGTATGATGATGAGGAAGAAGAAGTTTCTCAGCTTTCTGAAAATGTATATCTAATTGACGGCTTGACTCAGATTGAAGAGGTTGAAAAGTTATTTCATATTCATTTTGAGGAAGAAGGAGATTATGATACCATCGGAGGATATATTATAGACCAGTTAGGCTATATTCCAGCTGAAAACGAACACCCTTCTGTTACAATTGGAACATATTCCTTTACCGTTGTAGATGTAATGGAACGTCGGATTGATAAAGTCCGTGTAGAACGGATTTCGTTTCCTGAAGAGGTCGACAGTGATGGAAAAAACGTAAAAGAATAAATAAAACTGCAAACAAAGGCGGCACTGAAATGGTGCTGCCTTTGTTTGTATTTAATTGAAATTTTTGATGGCGTTTTATAAAATCAGATCTTTTTGAAAGATTTGGTTTTATTTTCTTTTTTAAGGAACTTTTCGTCGTATTTTGACATACAATGCACTAAGGCAATTGCCTCAAAACAAAAAAGGGAGGAAACCTTTTTGGAACGCTTTATACCAACCCCTTTTTCTGATCCAGCGGATAATCAGTTTATCCGTTTGGCGGGAAAAGAAGAAAATAATACACAGGCAAACTGTATTGATAACCTGCCGCTTGCGATGGCTTATGTGCCAATGCAGAAGTGGAATACAACTTATGAACCGGAAACAGCTTTGGAAAATGGTACAATTTTTCCAGATCTGAATATGCCGTTCGCAGGATCGAGGGGTGAATGACAGATGAATATGGAACGCGAAAAATATCTTCGCCGTCTGTCAGAAGTCAGTTTTGCAATTAATGAGGTGACACTATTCTTAGACACCCATCCGACAGATAAAATGGCTTTAGATTACTATCATCGTTACAAACAGCTCAGACAAAAAGTTTTAGATGAATACACTGAAAAGTTCGGCCCAATGACGGCTGATGATGTCAGATCGACGAGCGAATGGACCTGGGTAACAACTGCATGGCCCTGGGAAACGGAGGAATAGAGTTATGTGGAATTATGAGAAACGACTTCAGTTTCCGGTAAAAATATCAAAACCAAACGCTGCTGCTGCAAAGGTAATTATTACTCAATTTGGTGGACCGGACGGCGAACTTGGAGCATCTATGCGCTATCTTTCTCAACGATATGCAATGCCCTATAAAAATGTTGCCGGTGTGCTTACTGATATTGGCACAGAAGAGTTGGCACATATGGAAATGGTCAGTGCGATTGTTCGGCAACTTACCAAAAACCTGACCATAAAGGAAATCAAGGACGGCGGGTTTGATGCGTATTTTGTTGATCATACCAATGGGATTTATCCTGTTTCCGCTTCGGGTAACGCTTTTACAGCGAATTACTTCCAGTCTAAAG
>CAUABB010000187.1 GCA_958427155.1 uncultured Oscillospiraceae bacterium
GAAGAACAAAAATAAAAGGAGGATGCCTGATGAAGTATGAAAATCCAATTATCCGTGGCTTTAATCCCGATCCGTCTATCTGCCGTGTCGGAGATGATTTTTATTTGTTGACATCTACATTTGAATTTTTTCCCGGCGTTCCAATTTATCATAGTAAAAATCTGGTAAACTGGGAATTGATCGGTTATTGTCTCAATGATGAGAAGCATAATCCGCTCAAAGGATGTCGTGCTTCAGGCGGAATTTATGCCCCGACTCTGCGGTATCATAATGGTTTGTTTTATATGATTACCACCAACACGACAGGTGGCGGTAACTTTATCGTCACAACAGATAACTTGCTCGGCGAGTGGTCTGAGCCAAAGTGGATCAAACATCAGGGAATCGATCCGGATCTGTTCTGGGATGACGATGGAAAATGTTATTATACCGGAACCGGTGGAAGTGGGCCTGATGATTATGGAATTTATACCTGTGAAATTAATCCTGATACCGGTGAAATTTTAAGCGATGTCACCTTTCTGACCGGCGGAGACGGTGGCGTTTATGTGGAAGGTCCGCATCTTTACAAAATTAACGGGATGTATTATCTGATGCTTGCGGAAGGTGGAACAGAATACGGCCATCATGAGACGATTTTCCGTGCTCCATCAGTGAAAGGACCTTGGGAAAGCTGTCCGCATAATCCCATTCTCAGCCATCGCGATACAATGTTCACCCCGTTTAAATGTACTGGACATGCTGATTTAGTGGAAGATCAGAATGGGAACTGGTGGATGGTTTCGCTTGGCATTCGGCCGTTAACGATTAATGGTAGAGGAGTTTTGCTTCATAACCTTGGTCGGGAAACCTTCCTTTCTCCGGTTGTATGGGAAAATGGCTGGCCAGTTGTTGGGAAAAATGGAAATCATCAGCTGGTAACTGACGCTCCTCTTCCGGGCCCTGCACCCGAGCCGATTTGCCGGGATATTTACGAGGATTTTGATTCTGATCAGTGGAATCCTCATCTGATGTATATTCGTAATCCGTATTTGCAGCAGTATAAGTTGGATGCTGCAAACAGTAAGTTGGTAATGTACGGAGGAGACAAGGATTTATCATGTCCGGATGATTCTCCTACATTTGTTGGCCTTCGTCAGGTTGAGTTTGATATGAGAGCATCTACCAAGCTTTCTGCAAGGTTTGCTGCTGAAAATCAGCGCGCTGGAATTACGGCTTATTATAACGACAGTTATCATTATGAAATGTATTTAACCCAAAAGAATGGGGACTATTATGTCTGCCTCAATCGTAGAATTCATGACCTTGAGGCTGTTACGGCCTGCCATAAGGTGGATTATCAGGACGGAATTGAATTTAAAATTGAATCAGACAGCAGCTATTACCGTTTTTATTACAAAACCAAAGGAACAGAATATACTTTGTTGGGGCAGGGAATTACTGCCGGGCTTTGTACGGAAGGAACTCATACGATGACCTTTACAGGGACCCTTTTTGGGCTGTTTGCGGTCGGCGCGGTCGCTGAGTTTGATTATTTTAACGCGGAAGTTCTTAAAGCAAAATAGTGTGCGCTGTTAAAAAGCGGAATGCCTGTTGGCATTCCGCTTTTTTATCGATAATTTAGGGTTCACGTAATATCTGATTCGCTTTCAGGGACACTGCTCTCTGCCGCTTCGCTAGAAAAACAGTCTTCTAATGCTTTTATCACTTTTTCATTTTGATCGGTCATAACCAGAATGATATAATTTCCGTATTGCTTGATTTCCGCGTTTTTTGCAATTAGGTACTGGTCGGGCAGATATCCGGTAAAGGCATCAATAGAATTTTCTATAACCGTTTGAAGTGCTTTTGACAGTTCTTCTGTTTTTCCTTCCGCGGCGCAAAAACCCGCTAAAACGGTACAGCGGCTTGTGCGGTCGGAAGCGTAAACAGCGGCTTCACTGTAGAGTGAAGCATCTATTGAAAATCTCTCTGAAATTCTTTCTAATTCCAGTCGATCCAGCCATCCTTCATCATATGGGTCTAAAACATTTCTGTAGGTATAGTCAATAACATCTGCCAGTTTTGTTTCAGGTGTCTGGCTGGAACAACCAGAGAAAAGAAACAGCAGACAAAGAAAAGCTGTAATTGCTTTTTTCATAAGGAGTCCTCCTGAAAAAATTCCTTTTTAGTTTACCATATGACAGGCTGCGTTTCAATCCTTCCAAAGAAAATCACGAAAGATGAAGTACGAAAATGTTGCAACTCTTTTTGTCATTTTATCAGATATTTGAAAGAAAAACCATGGATTTTCGGAAGCTTATACAATTTAACGGAATAAAGCGGTCGAAAGGATTGACTATTTTTTGTATTAAAAATATAATAGAAGTAATGTTTCTTTTAACTGTTTGTGTTAAAAAAAGTTTTGGAGGGTATTGAATAATGAGTAGAGTTTACAATTTCAGCCCGGGACCTTCCATGTTGCCGGAAGCCGTATTGGCTAAGGCGGCTGAGGAAATGCTTGACTATGAGGGAAGCGGCCAGTCGGTCATGGAAATGTCACATCGCTCCAAAGAGTATGATGCGATCATTAAGAATTGCGAGGCGCTGCTTCGGGAAGTAATGGGAATTCCGGATAACTACAAGGTTCTTTTCTTACAGGGAGGGGCTTCTTCTCAGTTTGCTATGATTCCGTTAAATTTGATGAACGGATCAGGAAAAGCCGACTTTGTTGTAACCGGTCAGTGGGCTAAAAAGGCTTATCAGGAAGCTGCCCGTTACGGAGAGGCAAATGTTGTTGCATCCAGTGCGGATAAAACATTTTCCTATATTCCAAAACTTGATCCGTCAACCTTTACCAAAGATGCGGACTATTTCCATATCTGCTGGAACAATACAATTTACGGAACCCGCTTCAATGAGCTGCCTGAGGTTGGTAACGTTCCGCTTGTAGCGGATATGAGTTCCTGCATTCTTTCTGAACCTGTTGATGTGTCAAAATTTGGCCTGATTTATGCAGGAGCTCAGAAAAATATGGGACCGGCGGGTTTGACGGTTGTTATTATTCGGGAAGATCTGATTGGAAAGGAAAGAGATATCTGTCCTACCATGTTTAATTACAAAATTCACGCGGACAATGATTCTCTGTATAATACGCCTCCAACCTATGCAATTTATATCTGCAAACTGGTCCTTGAATGGATTAAAAATGAAATTGGCGGTCTTGAAAAGATGAAAGAGAGAAACGAAAAGAAAGCACAGCTTCTTTACGATTTTCTTGATTCCAGCAAAATGTTTAAAGGGACTGTCGAGAAGGAGTTCCGTTCTATTATGAATGTTCCGTTTGTCACCGGTAGTGACGAGCTTGATAAAAAGTTTGTAGCGGAATCTTCCAAAGCAGGATTGATTAACCTGAAAGGACATCGTACTGTAGGTGGGATGCGTGCATCAATCTACAACGCTATGCCGATTGAGGGTGTAGAGGCATTGGTTGCCTTTATGAAAGAGTTTGAGGTAAACAACTGAATTGAATGAAACGAGGGAATGTCCGTGTATCAAAT
>CAUABB010000188.1 GCA_958427155.1 uncultured Oscillospiraceae bacterium
TGTATAGGTCTTCTACCGACTGTAGGTAGGTATATTCCTGCGTGCGTTTGTAATTTTGATTTTCTGAATAGTTGATACCGAACAGAGCGGCTAACACAATGACCAGCGCTGTAATAAATGTGATAATCCGCACCAGTGCCCTTTTTGTAAGGTTTAGGGTCATAAAGAGTCTCCTGCCTTTCAAATATAGTGAATTCATAAGTCTATGATATTTTTGCCATAAAAAGTTTAATTATCCGACTTTCGTGCAAAACTGGATTTTGTAGGGGAAATAGTGTATACTGATGAAAGATTATGTATATGGAGTGGAATCGTTTGGACGAAAGTTATTTGGATTACAGTGCGACAACCCCGGTTTGCGATGCGGCGGTGAAAGCTTGTGTTTGTGCGATGAAGCAGGAGTTTGGAAATCCTTCATCTCTTTATCGCCTTGGACTGGATGCGGAAAGGATTGTCGCTTCAAGTCGAAGAACGTTGGCCAAGGCGTTGAAGTGTGAAGAGCAGTGCCTGTTTTTTACCGGTTCAGCAACCGAAAGCAATAATATAGCCATTTTTGGAAGCCTTGCGGCAAATTCCCGGAAAGGGAAAAAAATTATTACTACAGCAGTAGAACACGCAGCGGTTTTGGGCCCTTTTGCAGAACTTCAAAAGCGGGGTTATGAAGCGGTCTTTTTGGCGCCGGATGAGACTGGAACCTATACAGCAGAACAGTTTTTTAACGCGGTGGATGACTATACGGCTCTTGTTTCAGTGATGCTGGTTAATAATGAGGTCGGTACCCGTTATCCGGTTGAAAAAATAATTCGAGCGGTTCGACAAAAAAATCCAGATACGCTAGTCCATATTGATGCGGTGCAAGGGGCGTTTAAAATTCCGTTTTCAATCCGGCAAGCGGCACCAGATCTTCTCAGTGTGAGTGGGCATAAAATATACGCTCCAAAAGGAGTGGGTGCTCTTTATATCAAGAAAGGTATACGAGTATCTCCGGTGTTGTTTGGCGGTGGGCAAGAAAAGGGAATTCGTCCTGGGACAGAGAGCGTTCCGTTGATTGCTGCTTTCGCTGCTGCTGTTGATTGGTATCTGCCACAGCAAAACAGCCTTTTTTCTCGCTATGAGGCTCTTCAAGCGCAGCTGTTAGAATGTTTAAGTGCAATTCCGGACATTTCCTTTAATTCACCGTCTGGCGGCGTTCCATATATTACTAATATTTCAGTCCAGGGAATCCGTTCTGAAATCATGTTGCACTTTCTTGAAAACAAAGGGGTTTACGTTTCCAGTGGATCAGCTTGTTCAAAGGGAGCAAAAAGTCATGTGCTGAAGGCTCTTGGAATTTCTGACTCTCGGGCGGATCATGCGCTGAGGGTCAGTTTCGGCGCTTTTACAACGTCAGAAGATGTGGATCGACTGGTGACAGGCCTGAAAGAAGGGATTTCCAGCCTGATCCGTTCTAGGTAAGAAGATAATTATTTTTATTAACGGCAAATTAAAACAGTGAGATTAAAAACGGGGGATTTTATGAAAGAGCTTTTGCTCATAAAAGATGGAGAAATCGCACTGAAAGGGTTAAATAAGTCAACCTTTGAAAATATTTTAATCAAAAATATCCGACGTCGGATTGAGGATCTTGGGAAAGTGACTGTCCAAAAGGCGCAGTCTACGATCTATGTAAAACCGGTAGACGATGACTATGAGATTGATGAAGCACTCGAGCGGCTCAAAAGAGTTTTCGGAATTGCTGCTCTTTCAAAAGCGCGGGTAGCGGAGAAAGAGTTTCAAAAGATTGCGGAGGAAGCGGTTGATTATTTGAGCGACCTACTTCCTTTTGTACATACGTTTAAGGTGGAAGCAAAACGAGCAGATAAATCCTTTCCAATGACATCTCCCGAGCTTTGCGCTGAGTTGGGCGGTGTTCTTTTGTCTCATTTTCATAACCTGAAGGTAAATGTTCAAAATCCTGATGTGATTGTCACAGTGGAAATCCGAGATTTTGGAGCCTATATTCATGCTAAAAAATATGATGGTGCAGGGGGAATGCCGATTGGCTCAAGTGGAAAGGCACTTCTTTTGATTTCAGGAGGAATTGACAGCCCGGTTGCTGGATATATGATGGCTAAACGGGGAATTGAGATTTCGGCTATTCATTTTATTTCGCCACCCTATACAAGTGAGAGGGCTCTTCAAAAGGTTGAAAACCTTTGTGAGAAAATGTGTGATTATTTAGGAAGAATTCCGTTTTATATCGTTCCTTTTACAGAAATTCAAGAGGAAATTCGAAAAAACTGTCCGGAGGAACTTTTTACCCTGATCATGAGGCGGATGATGATGAGAATTGCTCTGCGCATTGCGAAGGAAAATAGGATGCAGGCGCTGGTTACCGGAGAAAGCGTAGGCCAGGTAGCGAGCCAGACCATCGGTGCTCTTGCTTGTACCGATGCCGTTTGTGATATTCCAGTTTTTCGTCCCCTGATAGGGATGGATAAAAATGAAATCGTTGAGCTTTCCCGTAAAATTGATACATTTGAAATTTCAATTCAGCCCTACGAGGATTGTTGTACCGTTTTTACACCTAAACACCCAAAAACCAAACCGCAGCTTTCACAGGTTCTTGAAGCGGAGGCTCTTTATGATTTTGAACCACTGATTGAAAAGGCAATTGCGGAAATTGAATTGAAAACGATTTATGCAAACAGGTAGGAACGAGGAGAGTTTATGAGTAAAAATGCAGAATTGATTGCGGTTGGAACAGAAATTATTCTGGGGGATATTGTAAATACTCATTCTCAGTATCTTTCTCAGAAGCTTGCGCAACTTGGAATTAATGTTTTTTATCATACAAGTGTAGGAGACAACCCTGGCCGTCTTCGGTTTGTGATTGAACAGGCGGTTGGTAGAAGTGATATTGTAATTTTATCCGGTGGACTTGGTCCAACAGAGGATGATTTGACAAAGGAAACGGTCTGCGATGTTCTTGGTCTTCCCCTCCATCAGAATGAGGAAGCGTTGGGGAGAATGGAAGACTTTTTTAAACGGATCGACCGTAAAATGACCCAAAATAATATTAAGCAGTCAATGGTTCCGGATGGGGCCGTTGTATTTCAAAATGATCGTGGGACAGCTCCGGGGATGGCGATCAATAAAGATGGGAAAATCGTGATTCTTTTGCCGGGACCGCCAAGCGAGCTGATTCCAATGTTCGAAGAACAGGCATATCCTTACCTTGAAAAACTTTCTGATGCGGTGTTGGTTTCCAGAAATTTCCGGGTGTTTGGAGTAGGTGAATCCATGGTGGAAGTTAAGCTCGGCAAAATGCTGGAAGGGGAGAATCCTACAACGGCTCTTTACGCGAAAACCGGGGAGGTTCTGGTGAGGATTACCGCGAAAGCAGCTACCCGTGAGGAAGCTCAAATGCTTCTTCAACCGGTTGTGGATGAACTTTACGCAATCCTTGGGGATACGGTCTATGGGGAAAGTGTCAATAGTCTAGAGGAGGTTGTAGTACCGCTTCTTCGTGAAAAAAGGCTTA
>CAUABB010000189.1 GCA_958427155.1 uncultured Oscillospiraceae bacterium
AGCGAATAGACAAAATCCATTTCCTCTTGCGTCAAAGCGCGCATAGGCGGATTTTGAACCAACATTACAGAACCATGGCGCTGAATAACCGTTTTCCCTGTTATCTCATCCTGTTCGGTAATCTGTATTTTACAAGCTTTTGCATAAGCCTCTTTTTTGGTGCTGACCTGCTCAAAGTTCGGACATTCTTTCGCTCCGAGCGGCGTATGAATCGGCTGGGTCAGATAACAGGTTCCGGGAATATCCGTAATTTCACGGACGGAAATTCCCTGTGCTAGGCGAGAAGCAATTTCCACTGTCTGGCGTTCTCCCATTCCGTAAGTTAAAAGGTCTGCCCCAGAATCCACCAAAATGGAAGGACGCACTGCATCATCCCAGTAGTCATAATGGGCAAATCTTCTCAGAGACGCTTCAAGACCGCCAATTACAATCGGAATTTCGCCAAATGCTTTTCGAATCTGTCTACAGTAAACAATTACCGCCCGGTCTGGTCGCTTTCCAGACTTACCGCCGGGAGAATAAGCATCATCGGAGCGAAGTCGCTTTGCCGAAGTATAATGAGCGACCATTGAATCAATATTTCCGGAAGTGACAAAAAAGCCGTATTTGGGTGCGCCCAGCTCTTCAAAATCATGCAAAGTATGGTAATGAGGCTGTGCAATGATTCCGACAGAATACCCTTGAGACTCCAACATTCTTGAAATAATAGCGATACCAAAACTGGGATGATCCACATAAGCATCACCAGTAACACAGATAAAGTCGAATTGCTCAATCCCACGTTCTGCCATCTCTTCTTTTGTCATGGGCAAAAACCCGGACATTGATAACCACCATGCCTTTATACAAATTCTTCCATACTGTTTTTTAAACAAACATAATGGAAAATGTTTTTGAATTTATTTTATAAAAAGGGCGGTGCCACAAGTGATGAGGCACCGGTTTTTAACATTATTCTTCTTTTGACGGATCATGATTCATATTCCGTTCTAACCACTGCTGGCGAGTCATTAATACCTGACGGGGTTTGCTTCCTTCAAAGGGGCCGACAATTCCCATTTCTTCCATTTCATCCACCAGTCGGGCTGCACGGGCATATCCCAATTTAAGCCGCCGCTGAAGATAGGATGTAGAGGCTTGTCCAGCTTCTATGACACATTCAATCGCCGCAGAAAGCATGTCGTCCTTTTCTTCAAAACCACCACCGTCTCCACCTTTATTTCCTTTTTCGGCAACCGCCTGCTTTTCAATCTCCTCAATTACTTTTTCGTCATAATCAGCAGAATCTTTTTTCTTTATAAAAGAAACAACCTGCTCAACTTCCTTTTCAGTGACAAAACACCCCTGAACACGCACTGGCTTTGGATAACCAACTGGATAAAACAGCATATCACCCCGCCCAAGAAGCTTCTCCGCGCCGCCTCCATCCAAAATAGTACGGGAATCGACCTGAGAAGAAACAGCAAAGGCAATCCGGCTCGGGATATTTGCCTTGATCAATCCCGTGATTACGTCAACTGAAGGACGCTGAGTCGCAATAACCAGATGCATCCCCGCAGCACGAGCCATCTGCGCCAAACGGCAGATAGAATCTTCAACTTCGTTCGGTGCAGCCATCATCAGATCCGCAAGCTCATCAATAATAATGACAATCTGCGGAAGAGGATCAAGCTCTTCTGAATTTTTAGCGATACTGTTATAGCCATCTAAATCGCGGACGGAATTATCAGCAAAAAGCTTATAGCGTTTGAGCATCTCCGTAACAGCCCATCCGAGCGCTCCCGCCGCTTTCCGCGGATCAGTTACAACAGGAACAAGCAGATGTGGGATTCCATTATAAACGCCGAGTTCAACAACCTTGGGGTCCACCATTAGAAGACGAACCTCTTCCGGTTTTGCCTTATAAAGCAAGCTGACAATAATAGAATTGATACAAACTGATTTACCGGAACCGGTAGAGCCCGCAATCAAAAGATGCGGCATCTTGCCGAGATCCGCCAACGTAACATTTCCAGCAATATCCCGTCCGAGCGCCACTGTAAGCTTAGACTTTGCGTCATAAAACTGGTCACAATCAATACTTTCCCGCATAGTGACCACATCGATCTTTTTATTCGGCACCTCTATGCCAACCGCAGGCTTATTAGGAATTGGTGCTTCAATCCGAACACCGGCTGCCGCCAGGTTTAAAGCAATATCATCCGCAAGACCGGTAATCCGACTTATCTTTACGCCCGCTGATGGCTGAAGTTCATATCGGGTAACCGCTGGCCCTCTGCTGACGTTGATCACCCGCGTTTGAACACCAAAACTTTTAAGAGTATCAACCAGACGATCCGCATTCGCTTTAAGCTCCCCGCTTGCATCAACATTTTCCGTATTATGAGGGGCTCTGAGCAGACTGATCGGCGGAAATATGTAGCCATTTTCTTCTTCTACAGCAAATCGAAGCTGACCTTCTCCAGCGTCTTTTGCCAATCCATCTGGCGGGATAGACCCTCCTTCCCCATCCGACAAAGCCGTTTTTTCAGACAGGTTAGAAAGATTTTCCGGCTGATCTAAAAGAATCGGATCATCAACTGGCTCAGACAATGGGGCTTCATCTAAAGGAATATCAATTTTAGAACGTTTTCTTTTGCTTCTTTTTATTTTTTCAGGTTCTGGTACGACAGGAGACGCTTTTGGCGATGAGACCGGGTGCTGTGGCATTTCCGGATCGGGTCCTAAATCCACATCAATATCAAAACGCGCCTTGCTCTTTGCAAGTTTCTCTTGCTCTCTGCGTTCAACCTTTTCATCGTAATCTTCTTTCATCTTCTGTACTGGTTTAGCTACACCACGGAAAAAGCCAAGAAGGGTAGATCCCGTAATCAACATAACAAAGACAAAGATAAGAAGTCCTGTAATAATTCCGGCTCCAACGCGACCACAGGTAACGAGAAGAGGCCAGCCTACCAAGCCAGATGCAAGTCCCCCTCCCTGTTTTGCGGCACCGTATTCATACAATTTAACACACTGATCTATAAAATTTTCCCCGGGCACATTACCCACACATAAAATCTGAAGTAAAGAAGACAATAAGATCAATAGAACTGCCGTCTGCCAGATTTTATGACGAATAGCCCCAAACGGACGGTCCATAGAAGCACAAATCGCTATGTAGATAAAAATAGGAGCTATTACATATCCCGTATATCCAAAAAGCCCAAACAGGATGTCGTGACAAGCACCCCAAACATTTTCTCCATCAATAATACTGAGAAAAAAAACCAAAATTCCCAAAGCAAAATAAATGATTGCCGCAACCTGGCGGGTATGTTTTTCTCGTTTTTCAATCTGCCGGACAGAAGTTGGCTTTTTCGTAGCAGCCTTACTTCTAGTATTCTTTTTTTTGCCTGAAGCCTGACCTGCCATACCATTTTCCTTTCTGTCTCTTTTACTGAACCTTGATCAGCGGGTAAAAAGCTGAACAATATTTACTCCACCGTTTGACGCCTCTATAATACTGATGATAATTACCAC
>CAUABB010000190.1 GCA_958427155.1 uncultured Oscillospiraceae bacterium
CCGCTGCCAGAAATCATGGGCTCTTTTTTTGTGAGCCATCCAACAAAAAGCCCCATCAGGATCAGAACCAGAAACCACAATAGAGCAATCCACCAGTTTCCTTTGGCAATATTGAGAATATTACTTGTTCCTTTTTCCGCATAGTCAAGAACCAGTCGATACAGTACCGAAACAACCGCCGCACAGAATCCTACCAACAATCCTTCCAAAATCAAGGTGTATTTCATATTAAGAGAACGGATCAGTTGCTTTTCAGTTGAAAAAGGCCGTGTCAAAAAAAGCGCCTCACTTTGTATCAAGTTTACGGATGAAGTTGGTATAAATTCTTGCTTCCTGCTCAGGCAGAGGAATTACTTTTTTAGCATTTTCAATCGCTTTCATTGTCCAAGCCATATTCTTTCCCAGAGTACGCATGATTTGGACACCTTCAAGATCCTGAAGGACTTCTTCCGGAGCACTTCCGTGTACGACATTCCAGTAGCAGGAAGAAACGGTAACAGCCTGCGAGAGGCCGAAATAGTTATTGAGCTGATGAAATGTGTCAACTCCGCCGGAACGCCGCAGAGAAGCTACCGCCACCGCAACCTTAAGCCGTAAGTCGGGACCGGCGTAAAAAAATCGGTCCAAAAACGATTTCATCTGTCCGGAAATTCCGGAATAATAAACCGGAGAACCAATGATAAGACCGTCTGTATCTTGAATTTTTTCCAAAGCAATATTTACCAGATCGTTGTAAATACAGCGTCCGGTTGTTTTACATTTACCACAGGCAATGCATCCCTGTACTGGCTTATTTCCTACATGAAGAATTTCTGTTTCAATTCCGTTTTTCTTCAGTTCCTCTGCAACAAGGCTAATAGCAGTGTAGGTGCATCCTTTTTCGTGAGGGCTTCCGTTAATGGCTAATACTTTCATAATAATGGTCATTCCTTTCTATTCATATTGATTTATGAAATTTCTGGTGCTGTTTTCCTTAAAGAGAAAAATCATTTTATTGAAAACAGTTATGATAAGGTAGTGATATTTTAAATGACGGAAAAAGTTCTATTTGGTTATATGAAACTTTAGGCTTTTCTACAAGGAAAGGACACCTAAAAGATCTGTTAAGGTATCGAATCTGTTTAAAGCTTTTGAGAGAGTATTGCGGTGAACCAGGAACGCTGGAATCCCGACGTTAACAGCACCTTCAATATCCGCATGAGGATTGTCACCAATCATATAACAACGTTCCGGCTGTCCAGCCAGAGTCAATGCATATTCAAATATTTCAGGTTGCGGTTTGTCTAATCCAATTTCCCCGGAAATAACAAAATCGGAAAAATATTGATCCAATTTTAAATTGTGCACTGTATCACGAAGTTCCGGATAGTTGTTGGAAAGCAAAATATTTTGCCATCCAAACTCCAGAGTTTTTTCCAAAACAACTCGTGTGTCATGATAAAGATGATATTTGCTAATATCAAGAATTAAATGACGAGTCCTAGGACCTAAGCGATCAGCGAGATTTTGGGGAATTCCAAATGACTGATAAACGGCTGAGAATTTTTGATAAAGAAACGGCCACCAAGCCTCATTTTTGATTTCTGTATGCGGATAGGGAATATCCCATGGATATCCGGAAGCCATATGAGGGCGGACGTCTTTCAGTTCTGCCTCAATCCCGTTTTCCCGCAGAACGGTTAAGACAGAATTGCTCCAAAGATGGTGACAAAAAACCAGTGTGCCGTCAAAATCCCAAAATAGAACGTTTTTCATAAAAATCTCCCGGATTATAGAAAGAATTATATTTCGCAAATTGTTCTCATGTACAGATTATAGCTCGGAACGACCTTTCATTGCGGGGCAAACCGTTATTCCATTTCGGATTCACGATTGCTGATGCAGGTTCGTTTATGAATTCGTGCCCCCTTGGGCATAGGAACTCGACCTTTTAAAAGAGGGTCGTTCGTGCGAACCATCCAATGGTCTAGACGTTCCTTAAGTTCTTCTAAAATTTTGGAATACGCTGGATCACCTGCAAGATTTACACGTTCTACAGGATCAAGGATCAGATCAAACAGTTGGATGTCATCCGGGCTTGTTTCCTTCCAACCGTTTTCCAGTAAAAACGCTTTGCTAAGCCCATCATCCACATTGGCAAAGGCAAAACCGCGATGTTCCTCTTTCGATTCGAAGCGACGGATTAATTTATAGCGTTTGGTGCGGATGCACCTCATAGGTTCATAAGATGCATGATAGCTGACTTCCGCAAATAATTCTTCCCGGATGCTCTCTTGTTCTCCGTTGAGAAGAGGTGTCAGATCATACCCCTCCAGCCAACTGGGCTTTTGAACTCCTAAAAGGGTCATCAAGGTGGGATATACGTCGAGCTGGGAAACCAGTGCGTCAATCACTTTCCCGCAGGAAGGGTTCCCCGGATATTTTAAAATCATCGCCACACCGATTCCTGTATCGTATAGATTACACTTCATTTTAGGAAAGGCGATACCATGATCAGTTGTAAATAAAATAACGGTGTTATCCATGAGTCCTGTTTTCTGCAAAGTATTTAAAATCATCCCACAGCATCGGTCTACAACAGAAACGCTGTCAATATAAGACGCAAAGTCCTTTCGGGTCTCAGGACAATCTGGAAGAGGGAAGGGAGGCATAACATAGTCAGGATTTGTGGGGCTTTTAACTGCAGGATACTCCCTGTGGGTATTATGAAAGCCCAATGAAAGGAAGAAAGGTCTATCTTTGTCTTCCTCCAAGTATTCCAGAGCTTTGCGGGTGTTAGCCAAATCAAGCGCTTCATAGTTTCCTTCAGCAGAAAAATCAGTTAAAATTTTTTGATAGCCTAATTCTATAGGATTTCCGCTGGTTTCATGCTGTACGCCACATAAAGCCGTTTCAAATCCGTTAGATCCTAAGTAGGCCGCAAGATGATGACTTTTATCTGCAATTGAAAACCCTCTATGAGCGAGACCAGTCATTCCACTAGTATGGGCATTTACTCCGGTTAACATGGCAGACCGGCTAGGAGAGCAGGTAGGAGCAGCACAATAGGCCTGACGGAATAAGGTACCTTCCTGCGTTAGTTTCATCAGGGAAGGAGTCGAAATTTGGTAGCCATACGGTTCCAGATATCTGCCAGAGTCATGAGTATGTAGATAAATAAGGTTCAATAGAAATCCCTCCTGAGCGAAAAAGTTAATTTTATTATAGAAAACTTAAGCTGAAGTGTCAATTTTTTAAAGATATGTTTTAAGATTTTCACCTTTAAAAATATAGAGATTAAACAAGACAGACAGTCGACTTTTATCATTTAATATGGTATGATAGCAATAGTTGAGCAGATGTAGAAGAAATTGAATTTGGAAAAGTGTTAGTCTCGTTTTGGAATTTCATGAGCTGTTATTGCATTTATTGTTTAAAAAGGGGAGAGCTTGCTGTGAGTCTGGAAACCTCCCGTTTGCTTCTGCGGGAAATGACGCCGGAGGATTGGGATGATCTTTGTGAGATTT
>CAUABB010000191.1 GCA_958427155.1 uncultured Oscillospiraceae bacterium
TACCACAATTCCAGTACACGCATAAATAATTACTTTTTCTGCGCCCTGCGGATAACGCGATTCCAGTTCAATAACATTAATATTGGGATCATCTTCCAGAATCTTCATCATATTGTCAATGGCTACAGGCTTATTATCTTCTACTCCGATATAAACATCTTTAATATCCAACCATTTTTTGACCAATTTTATTCCATCAATTACGTCCTCAACATTTTCCATACACTCCCGATAGTCGGACGTAATAAACGGCTCACATTCCGCCGCATTGACAACCAGTTTTGTGACCCGGTCAATATCTTTATACCCGAGCTTGACATGCCCCGGAAAGCCCGCTCCTCCAAGACCGGCAAGTCCACTTTCATAGGTTGCCTTAATAAAATCGTCTTTGCTGTGAATTTCAGGAGGTCTAACTTCTTCGCTGATCTCCTGTTTTCCATCCGTTTCGATAAGGACATTTTTAATCAAGCGGCCACTGACATCTGTCCGGTCAACAATCCCGGTTACAGTACCGGAAACACTGGAATGAATCGGAACCGAAAAGCTGTTCTCACTTTCGCCAATTTTTTGCCCAACCTTAACGGTGTCTCCTGCTTTAACCATAGGGGTACAAGGGGCTCCCATATGCTGCAACATCGGAATTGACACTTTAGCTGGAACCGGCATAGTCTCTGTGGAATGCTCTGCTGTATGCTTATGATGTGACAGATGAATTCCTCTCAGCCTTTTAATTTGTATATTTCTTGCCAATGGTTTTCCTCCTCCGTCAACTTTTAAAAAAAGCGCGAACAATATTATTTTACAGGTTTCTTTTCTACAAGTCAACGTCATAAGCCGACGGATACTTTCTTTTTTTTTATGCATAATAACTAAAAGCTTTAACTAAAAAGAAAGGGCCGGATTTTCATCCGGCCTTAAAACGAAAAACGTTATTTTACAGAGTTTTCGTAAGCTTCGATCATTTTCTTAACCATCTGTCCGCCGATAGAACCAGCCTGTTTAGAGGTCAGTTCGCCGTTATAGCCGTTTTTGAGGTTAACGCCGACTTCGGTAGCAGCTTCCATCTTAAAGCGATCCATCGCCTCACGAGCCTGCGGAACAACGATTTTATTGCTAGCCATATTTTTTTACACTCCTTATCTTTTGATTTGATAAAATTTTCTTTTCGCGTTTGCATTAGTAGTATGGGCGAATGATTTTTTATTATAAGAGGAAATTTATAGAGATTTCCCCTTCTTCTTCCTGCAATAAAAAATTTAAAGTTTTAAAGTTTTATTATATGATTCTAAAAATCAATAAAATTTAATTTTTTGATTTTAAGTATTCTTAGAAGCCGTTGAAAACTATATGCCATGTGAAGAGATGACATTTAAAAAAATTTTATCTGTTTAAAGACGAATTTCCCTTTCCGTTATCCCTTCTAAAACCAAGGCGGAGAAATACTTTTCCGCCCTGGTTTCATAACAATGACAAAATTTTCTAATGATATGAAATAAAAGAGCTCTGCTTTTTAAAGCAGAGCTCTTTTATTTCATTGTCAATTCCTATCAGAGAACTTTTCCCATTCTTGAGAATTTTCAAGCATCCGCATTGTAAGATGAAATTCCCGGATTTCACCCGGCTTAATCCATTTTAACAATCCTCTCGCTTTCATATCCTCCGTCCCAGTTGGCAGACAATTTCCGGGTTCAAATCCCATCGCATAATCCGCATAACCCATCATCTTCCACTGCGTGAAACAATCCAGCTCTCCCGTATTGAACTCAATAGCAATTCCCTTTTGAAAAGACGGCTGAAACATAGCGGCTATGCCGTTTCCAGTTATCTTATGAAAATAACACTGTTCTTTTAACTCTTTTTGAGGCGGCGCGGTTTTATTCCACTCATGAATGCCGTCCTGCGCATGCTGATCGTGCGCTCTTACCCCTTCGGACGAAATATAAACCAGAGAATTCTCATCTAAAAGAGGATAGCCCATATTAATATGATACAAAATCATAAGCGGCGTCATCTGATCCCCAACATTTTCAACCGTATCCGTAATTCGAATAACATTTTCCGTCAGAGAACAACTCAGTTTTCGTTTTAAACGAAGTTTTTCACCGAAAATTTGCGCATCGCGCAAAGTAGCATACAAACAAATATTATCATTCTCCTCGGTATAATAAACCTGATCAGCCGGTGTGTTACTGATGGTCCCGTGAAACGGAAGCAATTCCCCGTTTTCATGATAACAGGGGCCTCCGACCGACGTTAGACCACACGTAGTCATAAAACCAGCCGTAAATGATTTTGCAAACCCGCTACGCGCCTTATCATAATACTGAGGCGCCACATACCCACAAGGAGAAAAGAAGCCAAAATTCTGCCCCATAAAGGTCAGGCGAGTAATATCCGCTCCTCTGTCCGCCGTAATAGTAAAGGCAAGCCCTTTTCCGTTTCGAATTTCAAAAAGACGCATTCCGTCGCCTTTTCCACCAACAAGGCGATGCTCCTCCACCCCATAATACTGAGTCGGATGTCCTATATATTCCTGATTCAAACCATCACATCCTAACACAAGATACTGTAAAGGTTTACTTTACCGCTTCCATAATCAACCGATTAATTGTTTCTCTTTTATTCAAAATCCAACTAACAGAACGAGGATAACTTGAAAAAGTAATCTTCTCTTCCTGTTCAAGTAGTTTAATAACTTCATTTTTTCCTATAAACGTTTCCAAAAGACAAAGAGCTGATAAATCCTGAAACGCTTCATTTTGAACGTACTGATGGATCGAAGAGACCGGTTTTCCGTCAGCTCCTGGATATACCAGGAACGCATCACCCGCTGGGAACGTATTGATGGCGCCGGTTTCCGTATACGGATCAATCTGTTTTTTAGAATATTGACTGTACCAGAAATTATAGCCCCAATGAAGAAAGCCTGCAATATCATACTTATAAAGCTGATACCCTAAAATACGGTTTCGATAAGATGGCATTGCCAGAAACAAATTGCTCACATCAACGCCCTGTGCGCAGCAATAATAAGCCCAAAGATTGGGGATATCATGGGCAAGAAATGGCTCAATATGATCGGTAGAAGGAATTGGTATTTGCACGATTCCTTTTTCATAATATTCATAATCTGACAGCGCATCAATCATTTTACAATTTTGCAATACGTCTTTGACGCTGTTTCTAGCCGTGCGATAACTTTCCAAATGGCTTCCATCCGGTTCGTCGGAAATATGAAAATAACATCGATCTAGCTTTCCAATGTTCGTTAACCAGCCACGCAATTCCTTTAAAAAAGAATTTAAAAAGGTCACATATTCTTGCGAAGCGGCATCTGTTTCCCAACCGAATATTTTTTGCAAGCCATTACCGGTTTCGGCGACCACTTTTGGCGCATGGGCGGCTCCCCACTGCGTGAATAAATGAGAAATTTCAAAATATTCAATTCCACATTTCTCCGCTAAGTCAAT
>CAUABB010000192.1 GCA_958427155.1 uncultured Oscillospiraceae bacterium
TTCTTTTATTTCAGGATTTGGGAACGGACAGGTAGGGAACTCTCCATTTGGAAATTCCTGCTCCTTTACTACATGGACATCTTTAACACCAATCCTGTCCAAAATTTTCCGAACCGGTTTATTGCCCGAGCCGTTAAGTGGTGTATAAACCACCCGAAGGCCAGCGTCTGGAATCAACTCCGGATGAATGCTTTGCGCCTGTACGCAGTCAAGATATTTTTCAAGAAGTGTGTCCGGGATGTATTCTACATTTCCTGCTTCAACAGCAGCATCAAAATCTACCAACCGGATATCAGTGAACAAATCCAACTTATTAATTCGTTCAAGGACAGCATCCGCTGCTTCATTGGTCATCTGACAACCGTCTGGTCCATAAACTTTATAGCCGTTATATTTTGCAGGATTGTGACTGGCCGTCACCATAATACCCGCACTACAGTGAAGTTCACGAGTCGCAAAAGAAAGGCATGGGACAGGTCGGAGTTCCGGATAAAGATAAACGTGGATATCGTTTGCAGCCAAAACACGCGCCGCTTCCTTCGCAAACACATCAGACTTGATTCGACTGTCATAACTAATCGCTACCGAAGGATCTTTAAACGCTGCATTCAAATATTCAGAAAGGCCCTGAGTCGCACGACGAACCGTATAAATATTCATCCGATTAGTCCCGGCGCCGATCACGCCACGCAAGCCTGCGGTTCCGAACTCAAGGTCACGGTAGAATCTGTCTTTAATCGCTTCGTCATCGCCGTTGATCGCTGCCAATTCTTCCGCGAGATCCTTGTCTTCCAAGGACTGTGCAAGCCAGTGTTTGTACTTCAGGTATTCAGACATAACAAGTTCCCCCATCCAGTTTATTATCATACAAGGGCAAAGCCCTACTGATTCAAAGTTCAAAACCTCCGTTAAAAAGAAAACACAAATTCCAACTCAAGCCTCACCTTGTTAAGAAGCAATATATTCCTCAATCTGAAGAGACGACAAAGAATTTAACGCTGCCGTTTTAATAGATTCATCCGTAATGACAGGAACGATCCGCCCCGCATTTACCGCCTTTGCAAGGTAAGCGCTTAAAATCTGGTTAAGCGCCTGTTCAGTGTCATTAAAATCAATCGTTGTATCACCGATCTGTAAACTTCCGCCAAACGTGCTGAGGTCGAGTTCCGGCGCAACATTTTCCGCAGTTAATCCAGAAGGGTCTCCTCCAAACCAAGACTCATTAAAACCAAAAGCCGCAGAGACTGGATAAGAAATAAAAACAGTCGCTCCTTTTTCTTCTGCTTGTGTCTGGCACTGTTCAATAAAGTTGTTTAACGCCTGCTGTTGAGTTATTCCCTCCGCTTCGCTTCCCATATTGGCCGAAGAAAGGGCACGAACCTCCGGGAACTCCACTTTGTGCCATAAAATGGTATCAAACCCTTCCGATATCAATTCAGTTTGAAGAGCGAGAAGATAATCACAGGCTGCCTGTTTATATGGATTCAGCCAAGGTTTTCCTCCTCGATCTACGGCATTATCCCACCATGCTGAATTGGTATCTTCATAAAGGTACCCATTATTTCGCGAAACATTGGGTGCTGTTTTATCCATAAAAGCGCTAAGCTTTGCCACCGGTTTTAACCCAGCAGCCTTAATCGTTTCAACAATCGGGGCAATTTCAACCGCACTGTCAGAAACCGCACCATATTCCTCTGCCTGAGGAACAGACGAATGATACCATAATATTCCTTCAGTATCCTTAAGTTCCAACACAACAGCATTCGCCCCCTCGCTTTTTGCGGAGGACAAGAAAGTTGAAAGGGCCGCAGAATCTCTTGCTGTTTCAATCGGCAAAATGACCGCCTGAAGCTGTTCCTCCGTTATCGGCGTCTCATTTTCAGAAGAAGCATCCGAAGAGGTATCACTTACGCTTGAGTCCAAGCTTGAATCCTCAGACGGAAGAGAAGGTTCAATCCGTCCATTAATAAAATCCATAAACGGGCCAGCCACACTATAGCCTATAAAAACAACAGCGGCAACAATAACTGTAAATCCCACAATTTTAAGCACCTTACGCCTCGTGCTATAACGACTGCGGTAAATACTTTTATAACGTTTGATTTTTGTTGGCTTTAATTTTTTCATAAGAACATCACTTTCTTTTCCACCACTTTTTAACCGATTAATAGGGGAGCTGGTGTCCAACTAATCCATAAAAGGCCAGGGAAAGCAGACCGATATAAATTAGTAGCGCAGGAAACCCCCTAAACGCTTTCGGAATTGCGGCACTATAGAGGTAACCGTATGCAACCGAAATAAAGAAGGTTGCCAATGTAAAGCCGACACCTGCACCAAGTCCAAAACCAATTGAAGCGCCAAGAGTCAGCTGTTCTCCCGCCACTAAGAGCAGTGTGCCCAAAACTACACAGTTAAACGCACTGATATGGATCATCGGCTTTACTTTGCTTTTAATTCTTTCCGGCAGGTAACCGCATATCGTCAGCGTAAGAAGGTATATGATACTGATCACTGCCACATAAATCAGCGGGCGAAGATACACCGCGAGGGCTAACTCTTTTATCCATGGATCCAACAAATAAGTAACAAGCCCGGACAAAACCGTAATAACTGTTAAAATCGATCCAAAAAGGAGTAAATTATTCCTTTTTCGGATGATAACAAGAGCCGTACTGGTTCCAAGAGCACGTGAAAAAATCATATTTTCAACAAAAATCATTACCAAAGACATGACAAAGCAATCGCTTAAAAAGGATCCTGCAGAATTTACGAACTCATTCATCTGCAGTCACCTCCTCTGAGGAATTTTTGTTCATTATAACGTTCATTTGTCCATGTTCAGACGGCATTGAAAAAGTCTGGTAACTGATCTCTTTTGTTCCATCAAATGGATCAAGCAAACTACCCTTGTCCATTGGTATTAAATAATTTTTTAATTTATGCAGTAGAGCAGCTAAAAAACCAACCAGGATAAACCCAGAAAAAGGAAGAAGAATTCCGGAAACAGGATTTTGGATAAACTCTACGGGATAGTTCCAAAGCGTCCCGTTTCCCCAAATTTCTCTTACTGCTCCTATCACACAAATCACAGCCCAAAAGCCAAGAATATGGAAAAAAAGGTCTACGGTCATCTGTGCTTTTTTCTCTTTATGAAAACGAGACTCACTTCTCCATACAATCAGAGAGTTTGTCGTCATAAGCGGAAGAAAAACGCCAAGCTGATAAACAACTCCCGGGAACCAAAGCTCCACCAACATCGCGGTTGGAATATAGAGGGCCCCAGCAAAAAGAACTGCCATAATGACCCGCAGTGTATGTGGAATCTTTTTGGAAATAAAGGACGACAAAAGAACGGTACAAAATGTAAGGATGCTAAATGCCAGCGCAAGCGCCACACTGTTTTTTAAACTACTGCTAACTACTACAACAGGGGCTACA
>CAUABB010000193.1 GCA_958427155.1 uncultured Oscillospiraceae bacterium
AAAACAACTGAATATTTTTTTACGGCCTGTCGGACAAGCGTTTCCAGAGAGTATTCCTGAAGTACCAGATCAGATCACATACTCTCTAGCCGGAGATATTGGAGTACCATTTCAACGTATTGTTCAATTTTAAAAAGTTCTTGTTCCAGTTCAGGTGCAAATGGAACATTTTTTTCAGCTTGAAAAAGAAGGCGCATAGCAGAGATTGGGGTTTTGATTTGGTGAGCCCATAAGGTATAATAATCTACCATTTCAGAATTTCGATTGTCGGCTTGGGAAACAAGCTCCTGACGTTCATTAAATAGCAGAGTAATCAATTCTTGATAATCCTGATCAATCAAAAATTGTGGCTCTGGAAGACGTTCAAGCGTAACAGTAACGTTGTTTAAAGCTTCTCGCAGTGCTCGATGTTTTTTCAGATAACTAGAAAAGTCATAAACCACAATTAAAAGAAGTAAGACCAGGGAAAGTAACGAAGCGTACCAATATGGTTCTGAGTTTTGATGGTACAGAAAACAGACGATGAGGAAAATGAGAAGAGTCATACTGTAGACGATTATGCTTTTAAGTCGGTACCGTAAATAAGGCAGGATTATTTTATAAAACGGTTCAGTCTGCTTCATTTTCGCCTCCTAAAATATAACCGATTCCTTTTTTGGTTCGGATAAAATGTTCCAGCCCGGCGTTTTCCAGTTTCCGGCGAAGGCGTGTTACGTTGACGGTTAAGGTGTTGTCATCAATAAAACTGTCATTATCCCAAAGATGACGCATAATGGCGTCTCTGGATACGGCTTTTCCTTGGTTTTCAAATAACAGCTGGAGAATTTTAAACTCATTTTTGGTCAGATCTATTTTTTCATCTCGGTAGGAAACGGTTGCGTCCCCTAAATTTAGAATTACACCATGATATTCCAGAATGGAAAGTTGGTTCTGAAAAGAGTAAGTTCGGCGGAGAAGCGCCTGAATTTTTGCGACCGCGACATTCAAATCAAAAGGTTTAGCAATAAAGTCGTCTCCACCCATATTGATCGCCATGACAATATTCATATTATCTCCAGCGGAAGAGAGAAAGATGATTGGAACTTTAGAGCGTTTTCGAATTTCAGAACACCAGTGATATCCATTGTAAAACGGCAGGGTAATATCCATTAAAACCAGATGAGGCTGATAAGAAAGAAAAAGATCGGTCACCCGCTGAAAATCAGTGACATATTCAGTCTCGAATCCCCATTCGCTTAAAGCCTTTTTCAATAGTTCCGCAATGGTGTAATCGTCTTCTACAATTAGTATCCGATACATATTTCGCTCCGTTCCTTTAAAACTAAATATGTTTTCACTCTTGATTCTTAGTATAGGACGTTTATCCCCGGAAATCAACGTTGGATAAAGAAAAAACGCCGCCGCTGTTGCGGCGACGCTTTTTAAGCAAAATAGTTAAATTGTTTGCACCCGTCTTAAATAATGCCAAGGGCTGTCAGAGCTGAGAGAACATATTTGATCAGGAACAGCGCGACAATTACATACATCAAAGGATGAATTTCCCTTACCTTGCGGGAAGCGAGTTTAACAACAACAAAGGAAATAAATCCGAACGCAAGGCCGTCTGTAATAGAATAGAACAGCGGCATGCAAATTACAGTCAGGAAGGAAGGAATAGCAACCGACATATCATACCAGTCAACGTCTTTCAGCGCACCTGCCATCATGATACCAACAACGATCAGGATCGGGGCAGTTGCGGCGCTCGGAACAAAACCGAGAACAGGAGAAAGAATCAGCGCCAAAGCAAAGCAGATACCGGTAACGGTAGAGGTCAGGCCGGTTTTACCGCCTGCAGAAATGCCAGCTGTGGATTCTACATAGGTGGTAACGGTAGAAGTACCGATGATTGCGCCCGCAGAAGTGGCGATTGCATCCGCCAGCATAGCGCGCTCAACTTTCGGCAGATTTCCGTTTTCGTCAAGATAACCAGCTTTGTTTGCAGCGCCAATCAGTGTGCCAATTGTATCGAACATGTCAACCAGGACCAATGTGATCATGACCGCGATCAAGGAAGCAATCGGAGCGGAGAACAACTCGCCAAATCCGGTGAAAGCCGCACCAAAAACGCTGAGGTCAAGACTGGGAACCCAACTTGTCGGCATAGAAACACCCATCGGAACGCCAAAACCAAACTGCAGAACACACGCAACAACAGAAGTTCCGATGATAGAAACAAAAAGCGCTCCCGGACATTTAACAATGACCAGAACAATGGTTAAAATCAATCCAAACAGAGCCAAAACAGTAGTCGGTACCGCAAGGGAACCCATCCCAATAATGGTTCCGGTCTCACTGGAAAGAAGTCCGGCGTTATTAAAACCAATTAACGCAATAAAGAAACCGATACCGGCAGAGATTGCCTTTTTCAGGCTGAGAGGAATGGCGTTGACAATCGCCTTCCGGGCGCCTGTAACAGTGAGCAGAATGAAGAAGAGTCCGGCAATAAAGACAGCGGAAAGGGCGGCAGAATAAGAAAGCCCCATAGCGCCACAAAGTGTATAGGCAAAAACCGCGTTAAGTCCCATGCCAGGTGCCTGTGCAAGCGGATAGTTAGTAAGCCAGCCGATCAGCCAGGTGCCAACCGCTGCCGCAATACAGGTGGCAGTTACCACAGCAAGGTCAGGCATAGCAGCCGGGGAATCGTAACCGGCACCGAGAACAGTCGGGTTGACAAAGATGATATAAGCCATCGTAAAGAAGGTTGTCAAACCGGCGACGATTTCGGTCTTAATGGAAGTGCCGTTTGCTTTCAGCTTAAACAATTTTTCCATTTAAGAGTTCTCCTTTTAAAAATTTTTATTCCTAAGAGGCGTTATACCTAAAAGCCTCTTTGAAACGAAGATAAAAAACGAAACGACCGAATAGGTATCCGGTCGCCTAAAAACAATAAAACCCCTCTCTTTTAAGGAAGGTGGGGATTTTACTCTGGCAGATCGAACACTCATAGGGAAAATGGTTATGGCCATTTGGTAGAAACGTCTGCTCCGGATTAGCAGACTTATATGAGTGACGAAAATTGCTGTCAAATACAGATATAAAATGCAGAAAAAGATATTTTACTTTATAAGTATGCCATGTGTTTTTATTAAAGTCAAGATTTGTTTACAAAAAATCTTTATTTTTCACAAATTTTGCGGATTTAGTCGGCGACTTCTTATAATGTTTTCTTGACAAAAAAATGAGCTTCTTCTATAGTGATGTTAAGGAAGATCATTCAAAAAAATTACTTTAGCTCTCGGGGGTGTTTTCAATGATTTATTACGTATCTTCCACAGCGTCGTACAACGGGGACGGAAGCGAGAAAAGGCCGTTTAAACGCATTGGATCTGCCGCGGCAGTCGCGCGGGCGGGCGATGAGGTTCTGGTGGCT
>CAUABB010000194.1 GCA_958427155.1 uncultured Oscillospiraceae bacterium
CCGGTTGGGAGACCCATGGCCTTCCAATTGAGCTAAAAGCGCTGAAGAAGGATGGCGTTAATCCTGCGACGATTTCTTCGATTGAGCTAAGAAAGCTTTGCCGTGAGTTTGCAGAATCCTTTATTGCCACTATGACCGATCAATTTAAGCGTTTGGGTGTAATTGGAGATTTTGAAAATCCATACAAAACTTTGAAGCCATCTTTTGAAGCAAAGCAAATTGAGGTTTTTGGGGAGATGGCTAAAAAAGGTTATATTTATAAAGGATTAAAACCGGTTTATTGGTGTACGGAATGCGGTACCGCGCTTGCTGAAGCTGAGATCGAATATGAGGATGATCCTTGTTATTCTATTTATGTAAAATTCAATGTGACAGATGATAAAGGCGTATTTTCTAAAATTGGTATCGATCCCCAAAAGGTTTCTTTTGTCATTTGGACGACTACAACCTGGACCCTTCCTGGCAACGTCGCGATCTGTCTTGGCCCGAATTATGAGTATACCCTTGTTAAAACAGGGGACGAGTATTTGGTTATGGCCAAAGACTTAGTGGATGCGGCGATGAAGGATGCTAAAATCACGGATTATGAAACCGTAGGCTCATTCCTTGGAAGTGAGCTGGAGTATATGAAAACAGCGCATCCTTTTCTTGACCGTGAACCTCTTGTAATTGTGGGAGATCATGTTACACTGGAAAGTGGTACTGGTTGTGTTCATACCGCTCCTGGTCACGGTGTTGAGGACTTTGAAGTTTGTCAAAACTATAAAGAACTTCCGGTAATTGTACCTGTTGACTCTGAAGGACGTTTAACAGAGCTTGCCGGGGAGTTTGCTGGTCTTCTGACTGATGACGCCAATAAGGCGATCGCTCAAAAGCTTGACGAGACAGGGCATTTATTTGCGCTAGTTAAAATTGTGCACCAGTATCCGCATTGTTGGCGTTGTAAAAAGCCGATTCTGTTTCGGGCTACAGAACAGTGGTTCTGTTCTGTAGATGGATTTAAAGAGGATGCTATTAAAGCAATCAGTAGCGTCAACTGGATTCCCGAATGGGGTGAAGAGCGGATTAAAGGGATGGTTCGTGACCGTAGCGATTGGTGTATTTCCCGTCAGCGCACCTGGGGTGTTCCAATTCCGATTTTGTACTGCAAGGATTGCGGAAAACCAATTGTAAATGACCAGACAATCCGCGCTATTTCTGACCTGTTCAGGGCGGAAGGTTCTGATGCGTGGTATCTGAAGGAGCCTTCGGATTTCCTTCCAGCTGATGTCGCTTGTGAATGCGGATGTCATGAGTTTATTAAGGAAACCGATATCATGGATGTTTGGTTTGACAGTGGCGTTTCGCACGCAGCTGTTATAGACGAACGGGAGGAGCTCTCTTTTCCGGCTGATTTATATTTGGAGGGCGCCGATCAGTACCGTGGATGGTTCCAGTCTTCGCTTTTGACAAGCGTGGCATATCGAGGAGTTGCGCCTTATAAAAATGTTTGTACTCACGGTTGGGTAGTAGATGGCGAAGGCAAAAAGATGTCCAAATCTCTTGGAAACGGTGTCGAGCCGGCAGAACTTGTAAAGCAGTACGGCGCGGATATTCTTCGTCTTTGGGTTGCTTCTTCTGATTATCATGCAGATATTCGTATTTCTCCCGATATCATGAAACAGCTTTCGGAAGGATATCGTAAAATTCGTAATACAGCGCGGTATATTTTGAGTAATCTTGCGGATTTTGATCCGAAAATTGATCTTGTGTCTGTGAAAGAAATGCCGGAACTTGACTTGTGGGCTCTTCATGCGCTTAATGAATTAATTGCTAAAGCGGAAGCCGGCTATAATAGCTTTGATTTTCATGTTGTTTATCATGCTATTCACAATTTCTGCGTTCTGGATATGTCCAACTTTTATTTGGATATTATTAAGGATCGTCTTTATTGCGAAAAGGCAGATAGTTTGAAACGGCGGAGTGCTCAGTCTGCGATTTATATCATTTTAAGCGCGTTGACCCGGTTGATAGCGCCGATCCTTGCGTTTACTTCGGAAGAAATCTGGGCTGCAATTCCTCATCTTTCTGATGATGATGCGGAATCGGTTCTGTTTAACGATATGCCGAAAGTTGTTGCGCTTCCGACTGATGAAGGTTTTATCTCTAAATGGGATAAAATTCATCAGGTTCGAGATGAGGTAAATAAAGCTTTAGAGTTAAAACGAAATGAAAAGATGATAGGAAAATCCCTTGAGGCAAAGGTAATTCTGTTTTCGTCTGGAGAGCTTTCTTTATTCCTAAAAGAAGTAAAAGATGAACTTAAGGATGCATTTATTGTTTCTCAGGTCGAATTAGCAGAGGGAAACGGCGAAATCAATTCTGAACTAGAAGGGCTCTCGATTACAGTAGCCAAAGCAGATGGCAATAAGTGTGAACGGTGTTGGCAGTACAGCACAACGGTTGGAAATTGTGCTGAACATCCTACTCTCTGTGCACGCTGTGCGAAAGTAGTGGCAGGAGAATAAATTGTTTGGAGTGATTCACATCTCTTATATTGCTTTGGCTGTAGCCGCTCTTTTGGTTGGGATTGATCAGGGAATCAAATTGATTGTTCAGTCAAATTTGGCGTTACATGAATCGGTTCCATTTATTCCAGGGATTATTCATTTTACTTATGTAGAAAATACGGGGGCTGCTTTTAACTCCTTTGATGGACAGCGCTGGTTTTTAATTGGTTTGACAGGTTTGGCTGTTTTGTTTATGTTGTATTTGCTGATCTTTCGAAAACTTAAAAATCCGGTTATTATTTGGCATGTTGCGGTAATTCTCGCGGGCGGTGTGGGAAATCTGATTGATAGGATTTTCCGTGGCGGTTCAGTGATTGATTATATTGAGCTGCGTTTTATTAATTTCGCGATTTTTAATTTTGCTGATTGTATGGTTGTGTTGGGAGTTATCAGTTTAATGATCTATTTGCTCTTCTTTGATAAGTCCGATTTGTTTCATAGAAAGCATAAAACGGATGAGGGTGGAGCTGGATCTTGATTGATATGGAAAATTGTTTTAATTTCACGGCTGAATTGGTTGATGAAGAAAAACGGATTGATCTCTTTTTGCAGGAGAGGATGCCCCAATATTCTCGTTCTGCTTTACAGAAATTGATATTGGATGGTTTTGTGCTGGTTAAAGGCAAGATAGTACAGAAAAATTATCGGCTTTCTGCTGGTGAGACTGTTTCTTTATCAGTGCCAGCTCCTCGTGAGTTAAATATCAGGCCAGAAAATATTCCGCTTGATATTATTTATGAAGATCGTGACCTTTTGGTGGTTAATAAGCCTAAAGGGATGGTAGTTCATCCAGCGCCAGGAAATTATTCCGGAACCTTGGTAAACGCATTATTGTATCACTGTAAAAACGAATTATCTG
>CAUABB010000195.1 GCA_958427155.1 uncultured Oscillospiraceae bacterium
ACATCTGGGAATCCCGACTATTTCAACCGGTAATATCATTCGTGAAGCATTGAAAAATGGTACAGAGACCGGTTTAAAAGCCAAATCTTATATGGATGCCGGTCAACTTGTACCGGATGAGATCGTAATTGCCATTATTAAGGAACGACTTTCCAAAGGGGATTGTGACAAAGGCTTTATCCTTGACGGATTTCCAAGAACTGTTCCACAGGCTGAAGCACTTGATCAGATGGGAATCCAGATTGATCGCGTAATTGATATTGAAGTGGCAGACGAAAAAATTATGGAAAGGCTGTCTGGTCGCCGGGTTTGTGAAAAATGTGGTGCGTCTTATCATCTTGATTACAAACCCACTAAGGTGGATGGAATCTGTGACAAATGTGGTGGTAATACGGTACAGCGGAAAGATGATCACCCTGATACTGTAAAAGATCGCCTCCGTGTTTATCATGATCAGACGGAACCTTTAAAAGCGTACTACCAGAAAACCGGAAAACTTGTAATTGTGGAAGGCCAGGAAGAAGTAAAGGATACAACAGCCCTGACCCTCAAAGCTGTGGAGGCTTGACACATGATTTCTCTGAAAACGGCTCGTGAACTCGAACGTATGCGCAGAGCCTGTATGATTTCAGCACAGGCGCTAAAACTTGCTGGAGAGCGAGTTAAGGCAGGAATGAGTACTTATGAGCTGGATAACATTATTCGGGAGTTTATCGAATCTCAAGGCGCGAAAGCTTCTTTCCTGGGATACGGAGGATTTCCCGGATGTGCCTGTATTTCCATTAACGATACGGTAATTCACGGAATTCCTTCTAAAAAGATTATTATCCAGCCGGGTGATATCGTCAAGGTAGACGTGGGAGCCTATGTTGATGGGTTTCATGGCGATAATGCGGCAACTTTTGCTGTCGGTGAAGTATCTGCCGAAGCGAAAGCGCTGATGGACGTTACCGAACAAAGCCTTTATGAAGGAATAAAGATGGCGCGGGTAGGAAACCGAATTGGTGATATTTCCCACGCAATCGAAGAATATGTCACAAGTAGGGGATATGCAGTGGTGAAACAATTTGTTGGCCACGGTGTGGGGTATAACCTTCATGAATCCCCCGAGGTTCCGAACTACGGCCCTGCGGGAAGGGGCGTACGTCTCGCAGCGGGAATGACGCTGGCAATCGAACCTATGATTAATATCAAAGGGTCCGGTGTGAACATACTTGCAGATGGCTGGACGGTTAAAACGGCCTCAGGCAGTCTTTCGGCACATTTCGAACATACCATAGCCATTACGGGCGACGGTCCGGTCATTTTGACCAGAGCGTGAGGTGGTTTTAATGCAGCTGACGGAAGGCTCGGTGGTAAAATCCAGTGCAGGCCATGATAAAGGATTTTTTGGTGTAGTCGTCGGTTTTCGGGATGGATGGCCGCTGGTTGCGGATGGAAAGACCCGAAAATTGAATCGACCAAAACGAAAAAATCCCAAGCATTTAATTGTAACCAGAGAAAAGTTAGATTTGTGTGAAATTCACGGTAATACAATGCTGAGACGGTTGCTCTGGCCTTTCCAATATGGAGGAAGGCAGCCGGATTGCGAATGAGGGGGTATTTGCTTGTCGAAAGATGACGTAATTGAAATTGAAGGCGTTGTTGTAGACGCACTGCCAAATGCAATGTTCCAGGTGGAACTGGCTAACGGCCACAAGATTTTAGCGCATATATCGGGTAAGTTGCGGATGAATTTTATCCGTATTCTGCCAGGTGATAAGGTAACGGTTGAAATGTCGCCGTATGATTTATCAAAAGGACGCATTACCTGGCGTTCAAAATAAAAAAAGCTTTATCCCGTCTCTGCCGCTAGACAGATTCGGGCCGCCTTAAAGGGAGGTATTTCAAATGAAAGTAAGACCTTCGGTTAAACCTATTTGTGAAAAATGCAAGGTTATCAAACGCAAAGGGCGTATTATGGTAATCTGCCAGAACCCGAAGCATAAACAGCGTCAGGGTTAATTCAATTTTGTTGGACAATTCGTTCAAATAAATCAAGCAGACGAAAATGAGTTCCTGTAAACCTGTACTGTACAGGGAGGGAAGGGCTTTCGTCAAGCACTGGAGGTGCAAGGTAGAAAATGGCTCGTATAGCTGGAGTTGACTTGCCGAGAGATAAGAGAATCGAAGTTGGAATCACTTATATCTACGGCATCGGTAACGCGACCGCGAAGAAAATCCTTGAAGCAACCGGTATCAATCCGGATACTAGAGTTCGGGATCTGACTGAAGCGGATGAGGCTGCACTGCGTGAGTACATCGACAAAAACCTTGAGGTTGAAGGTGATCTTCGCAGAAACGTGGCTTTGAACATCAAGAGATTGATTGAGATTGGTTGCTACCGGGGTGTTCGCCATAGAAAAGGTTTACCGGTTCGTGGGCAGAGAACCAAAACGAATGCCCGTACCCGTAAGGGCCCGGTTAAGACCGTAGCGAACAAGAAGAAATAACAGGAAAGGATAAGAACACATGGCTGTTAAGAATGCTAAGAAAACTACGATTCGCAGACGTCGTGAACGTAAAAATATTGAGCGTGGCGCCGTTCATATCCAGTCCACTTTCAATAATACTATGGTAACTATTACCGATACACAGGGCAATGCGATTTCTTGGGCGTCTGCAGGTGGCCTTGGCTTCCGTGGTTCCAGGAAATCTACTCCGTTTGCTGCTCAGACCGCTGCGGAAACCGCTGCGAAGGCTGCAATGGAACACGGCCTGAAAACGGTTGAAGTTTTCGTTAAGGGACCGGGCTCCGGACGTGAAGCTGCTATTAGAGCGCTGCAGTCTGCAGGCCTTGAGGTGACTATGATTAAAGACGTTACCCCGATTCCGCATAACGGCTGCCGTCCGCCGAAAAGAAGACGTGTATAAGAGTGCAAATTTGGAGGTGTAACTAATGGCAAGATATACCGGTGCGGTTTGCAGAATGTGCCGTCGTGAAGGGCAGAAGTTGTTTCTTAAGGGCGAACGGTGCTATTCCGATAAATGTGCGTTCGCCAGAAGAGGGTATGCCCCTGGCCAGCACGGTCAAAACCGCAAAAAAGTGTCTGAATATGGAATTCAGCTGAGAGCAAAACAGAAAACCAGACGTTATTATGGCGTTTTGGAAAGCCAGTTTGCAAAATATTTTGATATGGCAGAGCGTAAAGCTGGCATGACTGGTGAAAACCTTTTGAGAATCCTGGAAACTCGTTTGGATAATGTTGTTTACCGCCTTGGTTTTGCAACTTCCAGAGCAGAGGCCAGGCAGCTGGTTGTCCACAACCATTATCTGGTGAACGGCAAAAAAGTTAATATTCCTTCTTTCTTAGTAAAAGAAGGCGACGAAATTACAATTTGTGATAAGAGTCGTTCCA
>CAUABB010000196.1 GCA_958427155.1 uncultured Oscillospiraceae bacterium
CCAACACCAGATTTCATTACAAACTCCTTGGCATCCCGATCAAGCGCCAGCCCTCCTGGGTCAACCGCTCCGAATTTTCTGCTGATAACATCCGGAAACTCTGTTCCATTCGCCGCATCATCAAAGGTAAAGGTGTACTCGCCAACGATTCTACGTGTTTCTCGCACGCCGACACCCGCACCAGTTCGAGCCAATACGCATTCCTCCATACCAGGGATTTTGTAATCATGAGCCATCTTTATAAAATCAGCGGCTACTTCAATACCAGCTCGTTCACTAATATTAATTTGCGCCGGATCAGAAGCATCAATCACGCCGATTCCTCGCAGACCGCCATTGTTAACAGAAACCAACCCTGGCACAGTAGTTGGATCAAATGAATAAAAAACTGAAACAGCGTATTTCCCAGTTTTTTCTGCCTCATCCCAAATATCCGCAAAAGTTCCATTTTTAGACTCTTCACAGGCCTTAAAAAAACGTTTTGTGTCTACATTTCCAACAGCAAACACCAATGAAACCGGCATAAATCGCCCGTCCAATTCACTTCCCTTAACCATTTCAGCACCGGAAAAATAAGCAATATCGCCATCGCCAGTACAATCCACAAAAACGTCTGCATAAAAAATTTCTGTACCCGATTTGTTATTAGAAATTACAGCAGTTACCCTGCCATCTTCCACTTTAACTCCGGTAATTGGCGTATGGAGCCGATAATGGCATCCAACCGATTCCAATAACCGATAGACTGCAAGCTGAAGATACTCTGGCTGAATATGGGCATTATCCCCATTAAACCAGTCAGTACGTCCTTTCAGATATGCGTTAGGGCCACATTCATCCAGCTTTTCCAAAAGCATTTTATGTACGCCACCACGACTCTCACCATGCAGATACATCCGGTTCAAAGGCATCCAAAGAGCCTGCGCTGCAATGCCGCCAAAAGAAGACCTTCCCTCCAAGAGAAGGGTTTTGGCCCCATTTTTTGCTGCTGCAACCGCAGCTCCAATTCCAGCAGGTCCTCCGCCAGCTACAATTACGTCATAATGTTCCCCACTTCTAGGGATAAAAGGTTCAATGTCACTCCGGTGAATCATTTTCTGCTTCCTCCTGTTACATGTTTGATACTGAGTTATATGGACAGAATCCTTTTAATGTTGTTTTCAGTATACCCGCTTTTTAACAGGATTGCAAGAACTCTTCAAAGTGTTTTCAACCGAAACAGTCGGACCGGCTTTTTCAGTCCGCGGGCATACCGCACTGTATAAGCTGTACCGGTTGAGACACCGTCCCAAAACGCATAGAGCTCATCGCAAAAAGAAACAATTTGCCTGTCACGAACTAAAGGGGCCCCTTTACCGTATCGAGCATAATCGGGAGGAATTACCGTTACAGGAATTCCGTGTATTCTGGCATATTGTTCCGCAAGGGTATCAACCCCTTTTGCTCCTCCTGTAACCAAGTGAGTTACCCCTTCTGGAAGATAGGCTTCCAATTTGAGGGTTGTAATTCCCCGGGAACCAATCACCGCAAGCTTCAAAGTATCACCTCATTGGCGTAATTTTAATCGATAAATATACCTTAACAGAAAAACGACGTATATTTTGTCGAAGAAAGGATATATCTATTAATTTGTTTTTACCCAATGTTATCCTTACCCCTAAACATTAACCAATATAACTTTTAAGGAAGACAAATTACTTTTCATCAATTCACATAATACTATTTAGAAATTATTTTTATAAAACTTCTCAAAACTCAACCAAAACAAAAACCTCATCTGTATTTCAGATGAGGTTAAAAATATTTAACTGATGATATACAATACTATTGGATTTCTTTCTCCAGCAAAGAACGATACTGTTCCAACGTTTCTCTCTGCTGCTGCGTCACCTGTGGATATTTCGGCTTCAGATTTTCCAGTTCTTTCACAAGAATTTCAGAAAGCAGAAGCCGAGCATACCACTTTTTATCCGCCGGTATAATATACCAAGGAGCTTTTTTAGAAGAAGTGTCTTCAAACATTTCCTGATAAGCCTTTTGATAGTCTTCCCAGTAGGCGCGTTCCCGAATATCGCTCACATCAAACTTCCAGTTTTTTTTCGAATCATCAATCCGCCTGAGCAGTCGCTGAGCCTGCTCTTTTTTAGAAATATGAAGAAACACTTTAACTGGTACAATATGATTCTCTAAAAGATAATCTTCTTTATTTCTGATTTGTCGGTAGCGCATTTTCCAAAAATCCCGATCCTCCATTCCGTGTCCTGGAACTAACCCATGAACTCGAACGACCAAAACATCCTCATAATAAGAGCGGTTAAAAACCCCTACCTTCCCTTTAGGAGGAAGAACACGGTCTGTTCGCCACATATAATCATGTTCCAGTTCCGTAACATTTGGTGACTTGAAACTGGTCACCTCGATTCCCTGTGGATTCATTCCAGACAGAACATGCTTAATTGCACTGTCTTTTCCGGAAGTATCCATTCCCTGCAAAATCAAGAGGAGACCTGCTTTCCCTTCTGCATACAGTTTATCCTGCAAAACAGCCATCTGTACCTTATTTTCCTCCAACCGCTCAAGAGCATTCTCTTTGGTAACTTTCAGAGACGGTGTAGTTTCATAGTCGTCCAATTCCCGTCCGGTTCGATAACGAAGTTCAGATATATCCATAACCATTCCCCTTTTCTCCTTTATTATAGCCGTCCTAGCCCTGAGTTACAAGAATTTTTTCAAAAGGTAGCCTTCCTTGAAAAAAGCCTTCATCCACGATATAATATAAAAAGAGGATTTTATATTATAAAATATGAATTGTGAGGGGAATCCTTTTGAATTTTGAAAATTATTTTGCTGGAATAGAGCCGGGTGGACTGGTGGATCCGTACGAGATCAAGCTCTCAATCTGTTATCTTCTTTCGGCTATTTCCGAACCCCTGACTCCTGATCAGCTAAACTTTGTTTTTCAGAGTGAAGGATTGGTTAACTATTTTTCCTATACAGCTGCACTCAAAGGGCTACTGGAATCAGGGCACATCAAAGAAATTATTCAGAACGGCGAAAAAAAATATCAAATTACACCTCTAGGACTGGACAGTGCGCATAAACTCCAGTCCAGCCTACCTCGTTCCCTGAGGGATAAAGTGGTTTCGGTTGCACTTCAGCTTTTAACACGGCTGGAACGGCGGAAAAATGTTGAAATTACCCTTAAGCACGTTGAAGACGGTTACTTGGTTCAATGTCGCATTCTTGATGTTGGAAGCGATTTGATGCAGCTAACAATGTATGCAAATAACGAAACGCAGGCGGAACTGATGAAACTTAACTTTGAAAAACATATTGATTTACTCTATCGTACTGTCTTGGCGGTTGGAATTGGAAATAGGGATGCTTTTCAGGAACT
>CAUABB010000197.1 GCA_958427155.1 uncultured Oscillospiraceae bacterium
CGGCTTTGTATCAACAGACGGGGTTGTAATCGGTCCAGACGTTACAATCGGAGCGGGTACAGAAATTGATCCAAACGTTATTTTAAAAGGGTATACCATAATCGGTAAAAACTGTTATATCGGTCAGGGTTGTGTATTGGAAAACACAAAAGTTGGAGATGGAGTCACGCTTTATGCAGTACAGAGCGAAGATGCAGTAATTGGTGACTCTGTAAAGATAGGGCCGTTTGCCCATTTGCGTCCCCGTACGGAAATTAAAACAGGAGCGAAACTCGGTAATTTTGTAGAAATTAAAAACTCTGTGATTGGTGAAAAAACTGCGGTTGCACATTTGACTTACGTTGGCGACAGCGATGTTGGCGCGCGTGTTAATTTCGGTTGTGGTGTAGTGACTGTCAATTATGATGGAACCAAAAAAAGTCGTACGACGATTGGAGACGACGCGTTTATTGGTTGCAATACCAATCTGGTAGCACCGGTTAAAGTCGGAAAAACCGCCTATACGGGAGCAGGTTCAACCATCACAAAAGATATCCCAGATGGAGCTTTGGCTGTGGAACGAGCTGATACCCGGTTGGTGGAGGGATACGCTTACCGAAAACTTGGAAAGAGAAAACGGTAATAGCGGGATAAGAACAGGGGATATAAGGAGGTCAAGATGAATCTGCACGGAAAGGATATCAAAATTTTCTCGGCAAATTCAAATCCAAAGGTTGCACAGGAAATTGCAAGGGAACTGGGGCTTCCTATTGGAAAATCTGATGTTACAACCTTTAGTGACGGAGAAATTTCAGTTTCTATCCATGAATCAGTTCGTGGGTCAGATGTTTTTGTCATCCAGTCTACCAGTGCGCCGGTCAATCGAAATCTGATGGAGCTTTTACTGATGATTGACGCGTTTAAACGTGCTTCAGCCGGAAGAATTACAGCGGTGATTCCGTATTTCGGCTATGCGAGGCAGGACCGAAAAGCCAAGGCTCGTGATCCAATCTCTGCCAAACTTGTAGCGGATCTTATTACGACTGCAGGTGCAGATCGTGTTTTAACCATGGATCTCCACGCTCCACAGCTTCAGGGCTTTTTCAATATTCCTGTGGATCATCTTTTGGGAGTCCCGATTTTGCTTCCTTATTATAATGAAAAATTTAAAGACTGTAAGGAAGACCTTGTTATTGTTTCGCCTGATTTGGGTTCTGTCACTCGGGCACGAAATTTTGCGAGTCGAATTGAAGCCCCACTTGCTATTGTCGATAAACGTCGGCAAAGAGCAAATGTATCTGAAGTCATGAATATTATCGGTAACGTGGAAGGAAAACGGGTTATTTTGGTTGACGATATGGTAGATACAGCTGGAAGTTTGTGTAACGCCGCCAAGGCAATCATTGAAAAAGGAGGCGCAAAAGAGGTTTATGCCTGCGCTACCCATGGCGTTTTGTCGGGCCCTGCTGTGGAACGGATTGCCGAAAGCCCAATTCGGGAGCTTGTCTTTTTGGATACCATCCAGATGCCGGAAGAAAAGAAATTAGATAAAATTAAACAGCTTCCTGTCGCTCCCGTTTTTGCGGAAGCGATTGAACGCATTTATCTTGACAAGCCGGTTTCTCCGCTTTTATTTGATCAATTTAGCTTGGAAAATACACCAGGTGAGTTTGAATTGAAAAATTCAGGATGTAAGATGGTTAGAACCTGCACGGGCTATGTCAGCCCGTGCAGGTTTTGCCCGCTTGGGATAATTCAGGAGGAAATATGAGTATTTTTGATCTTTTTGCCCAAATTTCGCATACCCAGGGTAAAATAGAATATTTAATTGTAGGACTTGGAAATCCGGGGCCTAAATACGAAAAAACGCGTCATAATGCCGGGTTTTGCGCTATGGATGTCATTCTTGAAAATTACGGCTTTTCTGCGGATCGCAGCAAGTTTAAATCCAAAGTCACAGACGGGGTTATAGGTGGGAAGCGGTGCCTTTTTATGAAGCCGCAGACCTTTATGAACCTCAGCGGGGAAGCTGTTGGGGAGGCGGCGCGTTTTTATAAAGTCCCTCCGGAAAAAGTCATTGTGCTTTTTGATGATATCTCTCTTCCGCCTGGCAAACTTCGAATCCGTAGAAAGGGAAGCGCCGGTGGCCATAATGGAATTAAAAGCATTATTGAACACCTGAATTCAGAGGAATTTCCTCGTGTGAAGTTAGGGGTAGGGGCAAAACCTCGCCCGGATTATAATCTTGCCGACTGGGTGCTTTCCGCTTTTACACCGCAGGATCAGCAGAACATGGATAAGGCGTATGCCCTCTGTCCGGAAATTGTCTCCTACTTGGTTGAGGGGAAGATCGATGAAGCAATGAGTCGGTTCAGCCATTAGTAAAGGATTATAGAAATGATGAAACTGTTTACCAATCTTCTGGAAAAATTTGACCCTTTTATCCGTTTGGACGAGGCAATTCAAAAAGGCTCGCTGCCTGCTATGGCGGTGGGCTTTTCGGCTGTTCATAAGGCAAACCTGGTAGCGGCTGTTTATGAAAAATATGGACCTTGCCTTGTGGTAACCGCTGATGAACTCGCTGCCCGTCGGTTTTGCGAGGATATTAATGCCATGCGAGAGTCTGAAACGGCGTTGCTTTACCCGGCAAAGGACTTTATTTTCCGGAGCCTGGAGGGGGTTTCACATGAGTATGAATACCAGCGGCTCGCGGTCCTCTCCCGGATTATGCGCGGTGAATGCGGTGTGGTTTGTTGCAGTATTGATGCGCTTTTGCAGTATACGATCCCGCCGGAAGAATTGTCCCGTCGTACGGTACAGCTGAGACCGGGGGAACATATTGGTCTCGACGAGTTAATCGGAATTCTTGTTAGAGCTGGTTATGTACGGCGCGACCAGGTGGACGGAGTTTCTCAGTTTTCAGTTCGGGGCGGAATTATTGATCTGTTTCCGCCGGATCTTCCATCCCCTGTCCGGATTGAGCTTTGGGGAGATGAAATTGATACAATTTCTACTTTTGAACTTGACAGTCAGCGCAGGATTGATACCGTGAAATCGGTTCGCGTGACACCCGCTTATGAAGTTCTGGCAGAGTCGCCGGAAGCCCTTGAAACGATTATTGAAGAAAAAATTTCTCATCTAAAAGAAGGTGCTGATGCCCGGCTTGTCCTTCAGCGCGATCTCGATCGCCTTCGGTCCGGGCTGGAACTTCCTTCTTATGACAAATATATTGGGGCGGTCTATAAAAGACCTGCAACTTTACTGGATTATTTTGAAAATCCTGTTGTTTTTGTCAGTGAGTATACGGCAACTAGGGAAAGGGCAAAAGGATTTTTGGCAACTCATTATGAGGATATTAAAATCCTTTTGGAAGAAGGGGAACTCTGTAAGGGGCTCGATACTTTCTGTATGGAT
>CAUABB010000198.1 GCA_958427155.1 uncultured Oscillospiraceae bacterium
GGGCAACAATAGCCGGCGCCGCAAGCTTAAACAGAAGTTTGCCGATTGATTCCGTACCAAGTCTGTTTTTAGATTCTTCCAAGTGAAATCATCTCCAGGATCGTGTAATAAGCTATGAACAGTGGGAGATTAAAATTTAAAATTGCTGAATGATCAGGCAAAAGCAGAAGACTTTCGGATAAAAATCTCCCCGCTTTTATACTGTATTCCTATGAGATGAAGGAAAACAGCTAAAAAGATTGATTAAACAGTATTATACTAAAAATTACTGCTGTTCGCAAGCGCCCCCCTTCCAAAACAAATTTCGGAAGGGGGGCGCTTTAAGTGTATAATATTGTTAATGACATATTTGAACTTTATTTTGCTTCATAAGCCAGTTTATTGTATCGATCAAACTTTCGGCTGCCGGTCTGAACTGATATCCCAGTTCCCGTTTTGCTTTTGAACAGTCAAATTGGCAGTTGGTATGGAGCGTGTACACGGAGTATGCGGTATACAAGGGCTTTCGTTTTAAAATTTTATAATAAAGTTCTGAAAGAGGAGCGGTTGTAAGTGCAAACCAATACGGAAGTTTAACCCGGATCGGTTTCCTTCCCACTGTTTCGGTGATAATATCCAACATGTTTTTAACAGAAATTATTTCTCCGGACAGGATATAACATTCACCACGCTGCCCCTTTTCAGCAGCCAACCGAATTCCATGGGCGACATCCCGGACATCCACAAAATTATAGGCGCCGTCAATATATGCCTTTAAATCTCCACTAATTGTGTCCACCATTAACTGCCCCATATTGGAAAGAGTGTATTCGTAAGGACCGATCACCCCCGCCGGATGAACAATAACTGCGTCAAGACCGCTTTTTACAGCGTTGAGGACCAGCTGGGTAGCGGCGGCCTTTGTCTTGGCGTAATCTCCCTTGACCTCTTTGGGATCGAACCGACTACTTTCTGCAATTACGGATTTTTTATTTGGTTCTCGGATGGCATGGACAGAACTGACGTAGATCAGACGTTTTACTTTAGATATTTTACAGGCGCGAATGACATTTCGGGTTCCTTCTATGTTAACCTTTTTCATCTGTTTTTTTCCAGCGGAACCAATTGATACAATTCCCGCCAGGTGAAAAACCAGATCGTAACCTCCGAAAGCTCTCACTGTATCGTAAGGATTGCAGACATCACCGGTTACAATTTTTACCGGCTCTTCACAAATCGCGTCTGTTCGATCCCCCGGAAGGACAAAAGCGGTAACGTCATATCCGCTGCGGCAAAGTTCCTTAACCAGAGCACATCCAATATGACCGGTAGCACCAGTCACAATACATTTCATATTTTACACCCCCAGGCGTATCAGACATTGATTTCAGTTTGCCCGGAAGATTGCCAGGTATACAAAATCAGGATTGAACCGCGGAGTATTCGGAAAGGGTTAGAGTAATGGCCTCTGTCCTGCCGGTTCTTCCTTTGTATACCTCAAGAGATATGGTATCTCCCGGTTTTTTATCAGTTAAAACTTTAGCGATTACAGAGCTGGAATCAACTTCTACACCGTCCATTTTAGTAATGACATCCCCCCGTTCAAGTCCTGCTTTTTCAGCATTTTCGGAATTGACCTGAGCAACGTAAAGGCCAACCGGCATCCGATAGTAGGAGGAGGTGGTTTCATCAATAAACTGATAGCTGATTCCAACAACCGGACGATCTTTGACATAACCGTATTCCTTGATACTTTCAATTACCGGAAGGGCTTCGTTGATCGAAATGGCGAATCCAAGCCCTTCATAGCCGGTAGCAGCAATTTTGGAAGAGTTGATCCCGACAACCTGCCCATAAATATTTACCAAGGCGCCACCTGAGTTTCCTGGATTAATTGCGGCATCAGTTTGGATACAGTTGACGGTATAGCCATTGCTGGTTTCAATAGAACGGTTAAGAGCAGAAACATAACCAAAAGTAACGCTGGAATTCAGGGTGATTCCACCTGGATTACCGATAGCGACAACTTGATCCCCTACGCTGAGTTCGTCTGCATCACCAAAAGTGGCGGCAGCCAGCCCGGTGGCATTAACTTTAATCAAGGCCAAATCAGTGGCGGTATCACTGCCGACCAGTTCTGCATCATAAGAGGTTCCATCATATAAAACGACTTTTAACGAAGTTGCGCCATCTACCACGTGGGCATTTGTGATAATATAGCCGTCCTCACTCATAATAATACCGGAGCCTTCACTGGCTTCTTCACTTTCCCCCAAACGGGTACTCTGATAGTTTTGAATACATACAACGCTGGGAGTAACCTTGGCGGCAACTTCCTGAAGCGTTAGAGCCCCCTCGGAATTTTCTTTGGAAACTTGGGTGATCGTACTGCTGGTGTTCCCAGAGGTTTCACTCGACGTTCCGGTCGATTGAGAAGGAACGTTTAATGAAACAATTCCCGCATTCACCATTGCAACAAATCCGCCAATAGAACCGGCTGAAATAACAAAGCAGGCGGCAACACCCGCGATTAGCTTGATATACCAGGGAATTCCAGAACGTTTATTTTTCGGCTTAGGGGCTTTTGGTGCGATTTCTCCGTTGGGAGTACCAGAACTCCCTTGATTGTAAGCACCATACTGTTGATATTGTTGTTCTGCATGATGTTCTTCACTTGAAAAGTCATGATAGGGGAAGTTTCCGCTTCCGCTATTGTTATCGTACATAGAACTTCTCCTCACTTTCTGTTGATTTTAAACTTATCATACCCTTTAAATGTGTTGAGAATGTGATGCGATTAAAACGGAAGCATGAAAGTTTCTTGGAAAATTCGTTTTTATTTTTTGTCCCATTTATGAACGAATGAAAAGAAGAGAAACTTTTTTGTAGCAGTGCTGGTTCTTTCAGTTTTCTTTGAAAAAAAACCTTCCCACCATATGGTGGAAAGGCTTTTTTGACTCAAAGAGCAACCCCGTTTTTTAATTGACGAACAATATTTTGAAGAAAAGTTTCTGCAAGTGAATCCGGAACAATATTTTGAAGCGCTTCGTCAAAAGAAAACCAAGACGCTTCATCCACTTCATCAGTAATGTTTGAAAGATCTGCACTGTCAACAACCGAAACAAAGTTGATCATCAGTGTATTGGATGGGGTAAAATAAGAAGTTTTCATCAGCTGGTAGTTGGTAACACGGAGTCCCACTTCTTCCCGCACTTCCCGAACCAACGCTTCCTCGGCTGATTCACCCTTGTTGATATATCCAGCCAGAAGAACGTAAAAATCTCTGCCGTATTGCTTGATCAGAAGAATTTTGTCCTGTGTGGGGTTCAGCACTGCGGTGCTGATTGCGGGACTGAAAATTGGAAACCGAAACTCTCCACAGCGCTCACAATAGG
>CAUABB010000199.1 GCA_958427155.1 uncultured Oscillospiraceae bacterium
CCTCCTTTTTCCCAAAGGAGGATATCGATTTAATCTCTCCTCTGAGTTCAAATTTTGTGCTATTGCGGATATGTGATATATCTACAGGGTATTAATTAAAAGGTTTGATATATCTACGTCAAAATAATGCCACTTTTTAATGTAAATTTCAAGTATTTTTTGCTAAGATTATCGGATAAATAAATTTTTTATAATTTATTACAAAATTTTCCATCTAAAATTGTATATAATACAAAAAATAGGTGTAAAATACACCTACTTTTATTGCTATTTAATTTCGCTAAACCAGCAGAAATAATTGAATCTATTGGTTTAAATGATGTGAAGTCTAACTAGATGTTTGAAAACGATAAAATCAATTATACAAATGTTACCTAAGGGGTTCTCTAGAATAATAAGGATGTTTCCTTCTCTTCCACTTTAATAATAACGCTGAGTTAATAATAACAATTACTGATCCTGCGTTATGTACCAACGCGCCAATAACTGGATTCAGTATTCCAGTTATTGCAAGGGCGATTGCAAGAAAGTTAAGCCCCATCGAGAAGCTTAAATTACATTTAATGGTTAATATCATTCGTTTTGACAAATCAATCAGATGCGGGAGTTGTTTAACTTCATCATGTACCAAAACAATATCAGCAGCGTCTACTGCAATATCGCTTCCCACACCTCCCATAGCAATTCCCACATTCGCTTTTTTCAAAGCTGGCGCATCATTGATGCCATCACCTATCATACAGACTGATTCTCCTTTTTTCTGAAAGATATCAATCCATCGAAGCTTATCTTCCGGAAGGCAGTTAGCATATACTTCTTTAATATGAACCTGTCTTGCAATTGAAAAAGCAGCATTCTCATGGTCTCCCGTAAGAAGGACAGATTGAACTTTTAAATCAGTCAAGCGATCAACAACTTCACTGCTTTCTTTTCTCACCGTATCAGAAAGAACAAGATAACCTGCTAAATTCCGATTTATGGAAATATAAATTATAGTACTTCCCTGTTTTAAATACGATTTTATAGACAAAAGAATATTGTTAGGCAATTCTACCCCCTGCTCCAACAACATTTCACGATTTCCCGCCAGTACAGATTTATCCTCTATCAATGCCGAAACACCGCGTCCCGGAAACATTTGAAACTTTTGGGCGGGCAAAATAGCTTTTTTTTCACTACTTTTATAACACTGTACAATAGCTTTTCCCAATGGATGCTCAGATAACTGTTCAGCTGCCGCACAAAACGCATATAGCTGACGGTCAGAAATTTCAGATATGGTACTTTTTACCTCAACCACCTGAGGTTTGCCATAAGTAAGGGTTCCTGTTTTATCAAATGTAATCCTAGTTACCTTTGCAAGCCGCTCAAGAGCATCTCCTTCCCTCACCAGGAAGCCATGTTTGGTAGCATTTCCAATTGCCGCCATAATCGCTGTTGGTGTCGCTAAAACCAACGCGCAGGGACAAAACACAACCAAAATGGTTACAGCACGAATCATCTCTCCGCTAAATATCCAAGTTAATGCTGCCGCTGTCAAGGCAATTATTACAATCCAGGTAGCCCATCGGTCTGCAATTCCTACAATTTTTGCTTTGCTTGCATCGGCAGACTGTACCAAACGAATCATACGCTGAATCGAGCTGTCTTCCCCGACTTTTGTTGCTTTCATTTCAAAGGCGCCAAATTGATTGACAGTCCCACTGGATACATCATCTCCTACCGTTTTATCCACCGGTAGAGATTCTCCTGTCATAACCGCCTGATTAATTGACGTTTGCCCTGACAAAATAACCCCATCTACGGGAATAACCTCTCCTGGCAGAACTCTCAAAACATCATTTATACAAACTTGTCGAGCCGGAACAATTTTTTCCGTACCATCTGTGAGAACTCTTGCTACTTGAGGCGTCAAATGGACCAGCTTTTCAATACCAGCGCGCGCTTTTGCAACCGTTAAATCTTCTAACAAGGCGCCAAGCTGCATAATAAATGCTACTTCTCCAGCAGCAAAATTTTCGCCAATTAATACAGAAGCAACCAAAGCTAAAGAGACCAATACATCTGCTTTAATATCAAACGAGGTGATTAAACCGATTACCGCTTCTAAAATAATGGGAACTCCACACAGAATGATAGCGATCCAAGCAATATCGAATGGAAATGGATTCCAATTTAATAAACTGATTATCAACGAAACTCCTGATATCGCCAACAGTACTATATCTTTTTTAACTCCACCGAGTTCCAGTAGATATTCCAATTTCATCGCAAATTTTTTCACGAATTCTCCCCTCTTCAGCTATTATTCATGAAATTACCCCCTACATTATACATATAGGGGTATAGGTTTGTCAAGAAAAATCATCGGTATTATTATCATAAATTACCCTGTCAAATTAAAAAATTTTAAATTTGTCTACAGTGTGAAGTTTTGAATATTCAGATAAAATTTCTCGTTAAAATTCTCATTTCTTAAAAAGAATTTTCCAAACATTTTTCAGAAGGATATTTAGTCTCAAACCCACAAATAATAATTTCAATAAAATTTTAATATCAAGTAGAAAGGGATGGAAAAACATTGATTCCTGATTTAAAATTAGTTTCAAATGGAGATGGCACTTATAATATTCATTTGGAATACAATGCAGACGTTGAGTTTGCAAAAGATTTTCTTGGAAAAGGAAGAAGCGATCGTTCTCAAAAACTTTCCGCATCAATTCGTTCCTATGCTCAAAAGGCAAAAATTAAAAGTGTTAAAATATTTGTAACCGGTGTTTTAATTGCCACTGTTGCATTCTCTTCTTTTCTGTCAATTTTTGCCGCGACAGATCGATATCATATGGGGTATCTACAAAGTGGAACAGATCGACAACAGGTTGAGCTTGTCAATCAAACTAACAACGCTTTAGATACTGTATCTCCCAATTATTTTGAAATTAAGGAAGACGGAAGTCTCCAGATAAACTCTATCAGCACATATCTAATTAACAGTATGCACGAAAAAGGAATGAAGGTTGTCCCGTTTATCAGTAATCATTGGAACCGGACAGCGGGGATTAACGCACTAAAAAATGTGGATAAACTTTCTACCCAAATTGCAAATTATGTAGAACAATATAATTTAGACGGGGTTAATGTAGACCTTGAAAATTTAACTTCTGCCCAGAGAGATCAGTATACGGAATTTGTTCGACTTCTTCGTGAGAAAATACCATCGCATAAAGAGATCTCTGTAGCGGTTGCCGCCAATCCTAACAGTTGGGAAACAGGGTGGCATGGATCGTACGATTATTCAGCTTTGGCACAGCATGCAGACTATTTGATGATCATGGCCTATGATGAACATTATGAAGGCGGTGAAGCTGGTC
>CAUABB010000200.1 GCA_958427155.1 uncultured Oscillospiraceae bacterium
TCGAACCATCGACACGAGGATTTTCAGTCCTCTGCTCTACCGACTGAGCTACAGAGGCAAATATGCTTTTAATTCACATCAACAGTGGAATTTATTATACATGATATTACTCTTTTTGTCAAGAAATTTTTAGGATTCTCAGTTATAAAATATCTATAAGCACGAAACAATTCAGACGCTCCTTGTTTCATAAAACATTATACAGAATAGAAATTTCTTCTTTATTTTTATTGTCCTTTTCGTGGATTTTCATGAAAATCAAGAAAAATGATGTATTTTTAATAGGATATGTTATAATATTGAAGATACTATAATTTTATATGTTGTGATTCTCAAAAGGGAGTTGCCTCTGTGAAGAAAAAGATTAATATTATTATTGTAGCTGTTTCCATTGTGGCCCTGCTTGCTTATGTTATTTTAGTAGATGGAATTGACAATATTTTAAATATCTGGAGTTCTTCCAGCAAGATGTGGCTACTTTGTGGTCTCCTTGCAATGGTTGTCTATTGGCTGCTTGAGGCTGGAATTCTTCATGGTATTACGAAATCATATTACAAGCCTCTTCACTTTAAACAAACTCTACGTGTTTCCATGATCGGTCAATTGTTTAATTGTATTACTCCATTTGCCAGTGGAGGGCAACCAATTCAAGCCTACGAAATGACTAAAATAGGGATTCCAATTGGTGTGGCCACCTGTTCGCTGCTTTTGAAGTTTATTGTATTTCAAACAGCCTTAACTCTTGCTTCAGCTATTGTTTTGATTATTAAATTTAATGAATTTATTCAGATCAGCGGTTTTGTTTATTTGGTACTGCTTGGCTTCTTAATTAATTTTGGCGTTTTGGCCTTTCTTTTCTGCATTGGATTCTTTAAAGGATTTACCGTTAGAATGGTTCGCGGTTTCATTAAGTTTTGCGGTAAACTGCATATTTTTAAAAATGTTGATCAAAAAATTGAACATGCTTTAATAGAAGTTGACGAATTTTATGATGGATTTCAAAAAATCAAACAAAACAAAAAGATGTTTGCTTTTAATGTGTTTGCTTCCGTCACTCAAGTAGTTGTTTATAGCGCAATTCCTTATTTTATTTACCGAGCTTTTGGAAACTCGACGGAATCTCTTCTTACAGTAGTTTCAGCGCAGATCTTTGTGGCAATGATCACCGCCTTTGTCCCATTACCAGGCGCAATCGGTGGTGCAGAAATAAGTTTTTTTATGTTTTTCCAAATGTTTTTCCCCCCCAATCAACTCAACATGGCAATTTTACTCTGGAGATTACTGACTTTCTATCTTCCTATTATCGTTGGTTTGCTTTTTTATCTGCGTAAACGTGCGCCGGCTGTACGGACTCCTTCAAAAGAGTCTACGTTATTATGAATTGTTTTGTCTGGTTTGTTTTTACAAAAAATTAGGCCGTTTATAACTCAATTCCTTTGTCTTCTGCCCCAATATCACTCCTTATGCAATCACAAACCGCAGGTTGTAATTACGCCTTGCGAACGACGTTAATTTAATATTAAAAAGCCAATAAAGTGCAGAACATCAGACATTTTATTGGCTTTTTATATCGTTTGTTACAGTTGACATAAGATATAAGTGCGTGGTATAATAATTTAGCTTGATTGCTTTAATAAAAACAGATAAGCTACTGTGGCTCAGGGGTAGAGCAGCTCACTCGTAATGAGCAGGTCGTCGGTTCAAATCCGACCAGTAGCTCCACTGGGTCCGAACGAGATTCACGTTCGGACTTTTTTGTTTTGTTTCAATGAAGATTGCAAGGCATTGACAGGGACATCTTTTTGTAGAATAACTTCGGTCGAGAACTTCGATGCGTAATCTGCATTCGGAGATCTTTTGGTTTAGTTATGATGTTATGTTTGTACTTATGATGGGGATGTTTTCTTTAGCATAAAGCTTTTTAATTTTCTTGCAAAAGCTCATAGCGCCTTTGTTTCGCGGGGCTCCGTTTTAACTCATTTATGGTGTCAGATAAAGTGTTTGCGTATCTGTGCGAATCTGTTTTGTGGCGTAATTGATGGGGTCGATTTTGAATTCTGTTCTAACAAAACTAGTCTGCTTTTGAAATGTTAGGATTGCCCCCATTTAACTTCAAAATTTTTATAAAATCTATACAAGTCTGATAAAACCAGTTATAATAATTAAATAAAATTAAGAAAATAGACAGCGGATTTCTGTCTAGATCCAAAAAATGAGAATATACCGTCTGCCTTGAAATATGAGGGTATTTCACAAATTGATGCGGTAATTGAGTGCGTAGGACTTCCTTCCACAATAGAACAGGCTGTTTCCTATGCTGGGAAAAGATCTACAGTAATGATGTTTGGACTTACTGAGCCAAATGACAGGATAGCGGTCAAGCCTTTTGAACTCTTTCAAAAAGAAGTAACTCTAAGGACGTCTTATATTAATCCGTATACTCAAAAACGCGCGGTTGATTTAATCAATGCACGTCGTATTGACGTTTCTTCTATGGTGGCAGGCATAGGAGGACTTGAGAGTTTGGAACAGATTTTGTCACAACCTGAACTGCGCGCAAAAGGAAAATATATTATAAACCCGTCGTTGAATAATCTTGCTTAATAAAAAAAGGAAGGGATTTTATCAATGCCAATTGTATATGAACCTAATTCACGTGTTTTCCACCTCTCAACTCAAGGTACAAGTTATTTGTTTCAGGTATTTGATTCAGGATATTTATACCATCTTTATTGGGGGAAGAAGATTCGAACTTCAGATTTAAGCTATCTCTGGCAGGTGTACCCAGGATTGGCAGTCAATTACCCCGGTGCTCCGGATAACCGTTATTCTCAGGATTTAATTCCAGCTGAATATCCTGTGTTTGGGAGAGGGGATTTCCGCAATCCAGCTTTTTCAACCACTTTCCAGGATGGGAACCGGTTAATTGATTTCAAATACAGTTCGTATAAGATTTATTCAAATGAAAGAAAAGCTAAAACACTTCCGGGGTTGAGCGGAGCGGATGCAGCTTTGGAGATTGTGTTGGAAGATCGTATCGCGGGTTTAGAGATTTCTTTAATATATGCGGTTTTTGAGTCATGCGATGTTATCAGTCGCAGAGTTGTTGTAAAAAATTGTAGCGAGAAAGCGGTACGAATTGAACGCATATTGAGTATGAGTGTTGATCTTCCGCCAGCGGAGTATGAGATGGTGACCCTTTGCGGGTGTCACTTGAGAGAGCGGCAGCTTGAGCGGGTTTCTGTTCGCAGCGGGATGCAATCTATCGAAAGCCGGAGAGGAGCTTCTAGTCCTCAGTTTAATCCATTTCTTGCTTTGACAAATCCGAAG
>CAUABB010000201.1 GCA_958427155.1 uncultured Oscillospiraceae bacterium
CAATAATGTCATCAAAAACAGAACGTACCAGGTCAACTCCCTTATGTTCTACCAGCCGGGTAACCATGGAAATCACCGGAGAACCATCATCCTGAAGGCCGAGTTCTGTAAGAAGGTCTGTCTTATTTTGTTTCTTACCGCTTAAATCAGACGCTGAAAAATTCGCATAAATTTCTTCATCGGTTTCAGGATTGTATCGGGAAACATCAATTCCATTTAGAATTCCGCACAACTTATATTGATTGGCACTCAGAATAGAATCTAAGCCGTGGGAGTACCATGAGGTCAAAATTTCATTTGCGTAAGAAGGACTAACGGTTGTAACCTTATCAGCAACTTGAATAGCGCCTTTCATAAAATTAACACAATCGTCGTTTTCAACAATACTGAGCTGATCCTTAGGAATTCCCAATACCGGCTCTAAAATTTCAATACCATACTTGCCTTGATATTGAATATTATGGATCGTAAAAATATTTCGGATATTCTCGTACCCTTCAGCGTATTGATAAAAGAGCTTATAATAAACAGAAACAAGAGCTGTCTGCCAGTCGTTAGTATGAATAATATCCGGTTTATAATCAATATGACGCAACATTTCCAGAATTGCTCGTGAGAAAAAGGCAAAACGCTCTGCATCATCATAATAACCATAAAGGCCAGGACGTTTAAAATAATATTCATTATCAAGCAAATAATAAATTACACCATTGTGGTTGTATTCAAAGACGCCGCAGTACTGCTTCCTCCATGAAACATCGACATAAAAGTTTGTAAGATATTTAAACTTACTGCGATACTCCTCTTTGATATCCTGATAAAGCGGCAGAACCACTCTGCATGCAACCCTGCGGTTGCGAATCGCCTTTGGAAGTGCACCTGCCACATCGGCCAATCCTCCAGACGCAATCAGCGGAATCGCCTCACTTGCTGCATACAAAACTTTCATAAACACAACCAACCTTTCCCATACACGTCCCCGGAATCCCCGTTACACCGTTATACCCTAGAGTTTTTAGCAAGATACACTGGATAATCAATAGTGCCGGTTACGACCCGGTAATCATTAATGACCACATTTTTGTCTGCGATTACATGATTTACTTCGCATTTAGAACCAACTACCGTTCCCTGCATAATAATAGAATTCTTAATTTTTGCACCAGGCTTTACAATAACACCACGGAATAAAATACTGTTTTCAACATCCCCTTCTATGATACAACCGTCGGCAATCAAAGAATTCTTTGCAACCGCATCTATTCCATATTTTACAGGAACTTCATCGCGAATTTTGGTGTAAACTGGACGACCGACAGGAAATAGCACTTTTCGCGCCTCAGGATTCAACAAATCCATATTCGCCTGATAATAACTATGCATCGTATAAATATCTTCTACAAAGCCATCATACTCATAACCATAAATTTTAAAAGTGTCCTTTTTCCCCTGAAGAATTCCACGGTCAAAACTAACTTCACCTTTGGAATTTGCCTCTCGGATCATATCAATCAAAAGATCTTTAGCAATCACGTAGACATCCAAACAAAGCTGACTTGTTCCCTCTGTTTTAGGAGCAATCATCACTTCAGTTACTCGGCCACTCTGGTCCATTTTTAACAAAGTGCTGGCCAACGCCTGTTCCTCAGAAACGTTGACGGTTTTGTACATTAAAGTAATATCTGCACCTTTTTCAACATGGTACTCCACCAAAGGAGTGTAATCCATATTAGAAATAATATTGCAGTCTGACATGACAACATACTTACAGGTAGAATGGGTCAGAAAATCAAGCGCACCGTAGAGCGCTTCCAATTTTCCACGATAAATCCCATCATTAGCGGTATTACCAAACGGGGGCAGGATATGAAGTCCTCCTACCTTCCTGGAAAGATCCCATTCACGGCCTGAGCCCAAGTGATCAATCAACGATTGATAATTATACTTTGTAATAATACCAACCTGGCTGATCCCTGAACGGACCATATTGGAAAGCGGAAAATCGATCAAACGATACCGTCCGCCAAATGGTACAGAGCCAAGAGTTCTTTTTTCCGTCAAATCGGTAATAATATTATCGTGGGTATTTGAAAAGATAATACCACATACTTTTTCACTATACACGCTGCACGCCACCCTTCTTTATATATTGCCTGCAACCATCTGCTTTGGCTTGATAACGGTTCCAGCAGACACCGTAACCTCTGGTCCAACAACCGCAATTCCCCATTGAGATTTATCATCAATCATTTCCGGGCGCGCACCAATCACGACATTCTCTTCTACTGTAACATCCTCACCAATAATGGCATATTCAACAATTGAATTCTTTTTAATAACCGACCCAGGCATAACAATACTGTCCCGAACAACAGCTCCTTCCTCAATTGTTACACCCGCAAAAAGAACTGAAAAATCGACAGTTCCGTAAACGCTACATCCTTCTGTTACCATACTGTTCTGTACACTAGCAACAGCTGAGATATAATGCGGCGGCATGACAGGGTTACGGGAATAAATTTTCCAGTTCGGATCATAAAGTTCCAAGGGAACATTGGGATTGAGCAGATCCATATTTGCTTCCCAAAGACTATCAAGGGTACCGACATCTTTCCAGTAACCTTCAAACGGATAAGCAACTAGTTTTTCATTCGCTCCCAGCATAGACGGAATAATATTTTTACCAAAATCCTTACTGGAATCAACGTCATTCTCATCCTCAATCAAATATTGCTTTAGTTTTTTCCAGGTAAAAATGTACACACCCATTGAGGCGAGATCACTTTTAGGCTCCTTTGGTTTTTCTGTAAAATCAACAATTGTCCCCTCTTCATCCGCTGTCATAATTCCAAAACGAGAGGCCTCCTCCATTGGAACCCTCAGAACAGCAATGGTACAATCCGCCTTTTTCTCCTTATGGAACGAAAGCATCTTGTCATAATCCATCTTGTAGATATGATCTCCCGAAAGAATCAAGACATATTCAGGATCATACCGGTCAACAAAAGAGATATTCTGGTAAATAGCATTTGCTGTTCCCTTATACCATGAAGCACCTACTGCCGACTGATATGGAGGTAAAACATGGACACCTCCATGAATCCTATCCAAATCCCAGGGCTGTCCGTTTCCAAGGTACTCATTGAGTACCAACGGCTGATATTGTGTCAAAACACCGACTGTATCGATTCCCGAATTCACACAGTTTGAGAGCGGAAAATCAATGATTCTGTATTTTCCACCAAAAGGAACTGCCGGTTTCGCCATATGCTGTGTCAAAACATACAAGCGGCTTCCTTGCCCGCCGG
>CAUABB010000202.1 GCA_958427155.1 uncultured Oscillospiraceae bacterium
TTCCATAAAGGCCGATCACCCCTTTTTCTTTTAAAAACGTATCTAAATTGTGCTCACAACGGAAGTTGGACGGATGCTCACACCATTCTCGAATCACATAGCCCTTCAGGTGGCAATGAGCCGATTCGCTGTCAAAACTATTGGTTCCATAATTCCCAATCAGTGGGAAGGTCTGGGTAACAATCTGTCCGTAATAGCTTGGATCGGTCAGAGTTTCCTGATAACCGGTCATCCCAGTGGTAAAAACCGTTTCACCAATCGCTGTCCCCTTGGCACCAACGCTATAGCCCTCATAAACGCTACCATCCGCCAGCAACAACCACGCTTTTTCCATATTAGCCTCCATTCATCACTCAAGCTTAAGCCTTATTCCCACGAATTGTTCCAATTTGAGAGAGAATATCCTCTTTCATCCGAATCGCTTCCCGACGAGCCGCCTTGGCGTACTCGACTTCCGGACATCCCTCTTTCTGATAAGCACACATGATTCCACGAGAGGAGTTCACAATCGCCCCAAGCCCATTTTTATCAAATGCTCCTGCCACGTCAGCAGCTCCACCGCCCTGCGCACCATAACCTGGCACAAGGAAAAAGGTATGGGGCAATTTTTGACGCAACTCTTCAAGCTGTTTGGGATAAGTTGCCCCAACAACGACTCCAACAGCACTATAGCCATATTTTCCCCGCAACTCTTCTCCCCAATTTTCACACATCTCGCCCATGATCTGGTAAACAGGCTTTCCATCGATCAAACGATCCTGCAATTCTCCGGAAGAAGGGTTTGAGGTTTTCACCAACACAAATATTCCCTTATCCTGTTCTTTACACACTTTTAAAAGTGGTTTAATTCCGTCGCTTCCCAAATATCCATTTACCGTCAACGCATCCCCGCCAAACGGTTCCACAACTTTTTCTCCGATTTCAAGTGTTCCTAGATGGGCTGTCGCATAGGCCTCCATGGTAGTGCCAATGTCATTGCGTTTTCCATCCGTTATAACCATCATTCCCCTTTTCTTTGCGTAAGTAATTGTTTTATAAAGGGTTTTCATCCCATAATATCCATACATTTCATAATAAGCGCACTGAGGTTTTATAGCCGGAACAACATCGTAAAGTTCATCAATCAATCCCTTATTAAAGGCAAGAAGAGCCTTAGCCGCACCTTTGAGATTTTCCCCGTATTTCTCAAATGCCTCTTTTTTGAGATACTCCGGCACAAAACTTAGTTTGGGATCCAGTCCCGCAACAGTTGGGTTTTGCGTTCTTATAATTCCTTCAATCAGCCGGTCAATCATTGCACTCCGCCTTTCTTTTCATCCTGATAAACAATTCTACCATCTAACAGGGTATATTTTATTTTTCCTTTCAATTTCATTCCTTTAAATACACTGTTTCTACTTTTGGAATAAAATTTATCCGGTTCAACTGTCCAGCTCTCATTGAGATCCGCAATTGCAATATCCGCCGGCATTCCCACACGTAAAGAGCCACCCGAAATTCCAAGTAGCTTAGCAGGGTTAAACGACATTTTACGAACCAGATCGCTTAAAGTCATCTTACCCGTACAAACTAATGATGTCATAGAAGCGGCAAAAGAGGTTTCAAGGCCTACAACGCCATTAGGAGCTGTTTCAAAGTTTGTCTTTTCCTCCGGTGCATGTGGGGCATGGTCGGTGATAATACAATCAATCGTTCCATCTAACAGTCCTTCTAAAATCGCTTCACAATCCTCACGCTCTCTAAGGGGCGGATTCATTCGGTAGTCAGCGTCACGTTCTAAAAGCAGCTCATCTGTTAACATGAAGTAATGAGGCGCTGTCTCTGCAGTTACTTTAACACCCCGCGCTTTAGCGTCCCGAATCAACGCAACTGATCCTCTAGTACTAACATGAGCTATATGAACCGCTGTACCAGTTGCTGCCGCAAGTGCAATTTCCCTAGCAGTAATACTATCTTCAGAGGAACGATGCATTCCTTTAACCCCAAGTTTTCTGGACACAGCACCTTCGTTGATAATCCCACCGTTGATGATCTGCAAATCTTCGCAATGAGAGGTAACAAGCAATCCTATTTTCTGGGCGTCTTCCAGTGCTTTTTTCATAATAGCACCGTTTTCTACCGGGCGGCCGTCATCTGAAACGGCAACGGCTCCCGCCGCCTTCAAAGCGGAAAAATCCGTTATCTCGTTTCCCAGAAGTCCTTTCGTAATACAGGCCGTTGGATAAACATGAGCAGGCGCTTGTGATGCCATTTTTACAATATAGCGGACTACTTCAGGAGTATCTACCGCCGGTTTAGTGTTTGGCATACAAAGCACTGACGTTATTCCTCCAGCCGCTGCTGCGGTACAACCCGTTAAAATATCCTCTTTATAGGTAAAACCTGGATCGCGAAGATGGACATGCATATCAACGAGGCCAGGAAACACAGCAAATCCAGATGCATCCAGATCCTGATCACCGGTAAGCCGATCGCCAATTTCAGCGATTATGCCATTTTCCACTTTAATATCGCAGATTTTGTCAAAATTTTGAGACGGATCAACTACTCTTCCGTTTCGGATTACCAAACTTTCCATCAGCTTTCCCCCTCAAAAATAGCCACTTGATCTTCGCCATCAATTTCTTTTACCCGAACCACCACTTTTTCTTCACTAGAGGTCGGTACATTTTTCCCGATAAAATCCGCACGAATTGGTAATTCACGATGTCCACGATCGACTAAAACAGCAAACTGAATACTCTGCGGACGCCCTTTTTCCATTAAAGCGTCAATCGCTGCACGAACACTCCGACCCGTATAAACTACATCATCGACCAACACAATTTTTTTAGAGGCAACTTCAAAAGGGATGTTTGTCCGATCCCGGTAATCAGGTGTTGTTTCCCTATCGTCACGGTGCGGGGTAATATCCAAGATACCGAGCGGCACCTTGCTTCCCTCTACTTCTTCAATTTTTTCAGCAATGCGTTGAGCAAGGTTGACACCTCGACGCATTACCCCAACAATACAAAGGTTTTTCACACCCTTATTCCGTTCAATAATCTCGTAAGAAATGCGGGCGACTGCACGCTGCATCGCCTTTTCGTCCATAATAACAGCTTTCTGTGTCATCGCTCCATCCTTTCAATCTGTTTGAAGCAGTTCCACTGCAACAAAAAAAGCCAAACTGCCGATACTGACAGTTTGGCTACTCATTTCCTGAATGCACACCGAAAAAATATCCAGTGTAACCACCTTGAGCGACCGCCTTGTCAGCCTCACAGGACCAACTTAAAGGT
>CAUABB010000203.1 GCA_958427155.1 uncultured Oscillospiraceae bacterium
CACCAATCATATGGATTTGAATATTTTCTTCTTTTAAAACTGGAACATATTTGCTGTAAAAGTCAATCGGTAAGCTCATAATGAATTTTACTTCATCTACTGGCCTTTTCCAATTTTCGGTAGAAAAAGCATAAACCGTTAAATATTCAATTCCAATTGATGCAGCATATTCAGCAATTTTCTGAAACGTTTTTGCCCCAACGCTATGGCCACTGTAACGCGGCAAAAGCCTTTTTTTAGCCCAACGTCCATTACCATCCATAATAATTCCGATATGTTTGGGCAAAGTCTCTTTTTTGAAAGAACGATCATCTTCTTTTCGCGTCATAATAGCCATATTAAATTTCCATAATTTCCTTTTCTTTTGCTTTTGCAAGAACGTCAATCTCATCACAGAATTTATCGGTGATATGCTGAACCTGCTTCTCGCAATCTTTGAGATCATCCTCAGTAATTTCAGAAGACTTCTTCATTGCTTTAAAACGTTCCATTGCATCTCGACGAATACTGCGAATCGCAACTTTTCCGTCCTCTGCAAGCTTATGAACTTGTTTAACAATCTCTCTACGGCGCTCTTCAGTCAACTGAGGAAAAGTAATTCGCAAAACTTTTCCATCATTAGTTGGATTAATTCCAAGATCGGAAGCCTGAATCGCTTTCTCCAACGCTTTGAGCATGGAAGCGTCCCAAGGCTGCACAACCAGAACACGCGCTTCCGAAACAGAAACAGCTGCTACCTGGTTAATCGGAGTCTCGACACCATAATAATCTACCGAAATTTTATCGAGAACGCCGGGATTCGCACGTCCTGCACGAATTGACTTATAATCAGCGTCCAGTACGTGAAGCGATTTCTGCATTTTTTCTTCAGCTGTTTTCAGTACGTCTTTCATAAAAAGACCTCCTCAAATTATTATTATGATTTCACAATTGTACCAATATTCTCGCCAGAGACTGCTTTTACGATGTTTTCAGGATATTCCAAATTAAAAACAAGAATTGGTATGTTATTATCCTTACACATAGAAGCTGCAGTGCTGTCCATGACCTTTAAATTTTTAGAAAGAACCTCAGAGAATGTCAGAGAGTCATATTTTACAGCATTTGGATAAATATTTGGATCACAATCATAAACTCTTTTAAAATAATATCCGCCTCAATTTCAGCCGCACGCAGAGAAGCCGCTGTATCGGTCGAGAAAAAAGGATTTCCCGTACCACAGCCAAAAATAACAATTCTTCCTTTTTGAAGATGACGAACAGCGCGATTACGGATATAAGGTTCAGCAATCTGACGCATTTCAATTGCCGTTTGAACCCGTACATCAACTCCTAATTCCTCCAGAGCATCAGCAACCGCAAGTGCATTCATCGTAGTACCAAGCATTCCAATATGATCAGCGCGTGTACGGTCCATTGCCCCCGAGCTTCTGCCTCTCCAAAAATTTCCACCGCCTACAACAATAGCAACCTCAACACCATTTTCGTGAACCTTTTTAATATTTTCACAAATTGGGATAATAGTGCCATAGTCCAAGCCAAATTTATTTTTTCCCGCTAAGGCCTCGCCGCTTAATTTTAACAAAATCCGTTTATAAATCGGACGCATTTGACAACCTCCTGCAACATTTCCAGAAAACTTTTACATTTATATTTATTTTACAATAACTGTTCCGTTCTGTAAAGTAAAATGTTCCATATAAACTCTTTTTTCACAAAAAAGACGGACAAGAAACCTTGTCCGTCTTTCTTTATAAAAGGAAATATTTATTTCACCATGCTGGCAACTTCATCCGCAAAGTTGTCATTTCTTTTTTCCAAGCCTTCGCCCTTTTCAAAGCGGGCAAAAGCAACTACTTCAATCTTTCCGCCCAATTCTTTGGCAGTGTTCGCAACATATTTTGCAACTGTTAAATCGTTATCCTTGATAAATTCCTGATCGAGAAGGCATACCTCTTTATAGAATTTATTCAAACGTCCCATAACCATTTTCTCGGCAATATTAGCTGGTTTACCCTCATTCATAGCCTGTACTGTCAAAATTTCTTTTTCTTTGTCAAGGATTTCTGCCGGAACCGCATCACGATTGAGATACTGTGGATTGGCAGCGGCAATTTGCATTGCAATATCTTTCCCGCAGGAAACAAATTCTGGCTTTCCAGCAAGATCTGTGTCAAACTGAACCATAACGCCGATTCGGCCATCACCATGCACATAGGAAACCAGATCGCCCTCAAAGCGCTGGAAACGACGAATTTTCATGTTTTCACCAATGGTGAGAATTTTCTCACGCAAAGCATCGGCAACTGTATCTTCAGTACCGGAAAGCTTACACGCAGCAAGAGCATCAACATCTGCAGGGTTCTGCTCAATAACTGTTTTAGCAACCGCATTGACAAAGCCTACAAACTCAGCATTTTTAGCAACAAAATCAGTTTCAGAGTTTACTTCTACAACTGCGCCGACCTTTTTACCTTCATCAACAACAGATACAACAAGACCCTCCGCTGCAATTCTGCCTGCTTTTTTTGCAGCAGCGGCAAGTCCTTTTTCACGAAGAAGCTCAATTGCTTTTTCCATATCACCATCTGCTTCAGTTAAAGCCTTTTTACAATCCATCATGCCGCAGCCAGTTCTTTCACGAAGGCTTTGAACATCTTTTGCGGTAAAATTCATCTAAAAACATCCCTTTCTGTTTTTTAGTTCGCTCTTCTTAAAACAATGCCCGTGCATGAAGCGCGGGCATTAAATATTGCGTTACAGGTCAATTTCTTATTCCGCAGCTTCTTCAGCTTCCTGTTCTGCCTCTGCTGCTTCCGCCTCAGCTTCTGCTGCCCCCATTTGGCCCTGTCTTCCTTCAATGACAGCATCAGCCATTGCACCAGAAATCAGTTTAACCGCACGGATTGCATCATCATTACCAGGAATTACATAGTCAATCTCGTCTGGGTCACAGTTAGTATCAACAATTGCGACAATCGGGATACCGAGTTTTTTAGCCTCTGCCACGGCGATTCTCTCTTTTCTCGGGTCAACAATAAAGAGTGCCGACGGAAGTTTATCCATATTTTTGATACCACCAAGAAATTTCTCAAGCTTCTCAATTTCAAGGTTGAGTTTAATAACCTCTTTTTTAGGAAGAAGATCAAAGGTTCCATCAGCTTCCATAGCACGGAGCTGAGAAAGACGACTAATTCTACGACGAATCGTTTTAAAGTTTGTCATCATACCACCGAGCCAGCGTGCGTTAACATAATGCATGCCACAACGCT
>CAUABB010000204.1 GCA_958427155.1 uncultured Oscillospiraceae bacterium
TTAGAAATATATCATCAGATTTTTAAATATTAGTTGCATTTATTGCCATATATGATAAAATAATAGTCAAAGAAAAACTTTTATGAAAGAGGAGATTTATTTATGAAAACTGTTTTGAAAATTTTATTGGCAGTGGGTTCGGCTCTTCTTTTGTTGAAAGGGTTGCAGGTTTTAATTGACGTTATATATGAGCAAAGCAACCGTCGTTATATTACTGTAGAAGAAGACGAATAAAGGATAGTGAAAAGCCGTGCTTGAAGCGCGGCTTTTGTATTTTTATATTTTCATAATAAAAGGGCTTGCTTTTTTCAAAAAAATCTTTTATAATATATATCTGTGAAATGCCGGTGTGATGGAATTGGCAGACGTGCTGGACTCAAAATCCAGTGGTAGCGATACCGTACCGGTTCGACCCCGGTCACCGGCACCAGTCGAGAGCCTCGACGCGCAAGTCGCGTTCGGGGCTTTTCTTTTTACTGTGGTTTCGTGCTCGCGTTTATAGCGGGTATCCTTTTGTCAACACTTCCCAAATTGAAGAATAAACTTTGATACAAAAACAGTCTTCCATTTTGGAAGACTGTTTTTGCGTCTATACCTGGAAATCTAGTATTTACATGGTTTCCGGGCTTTTTTGTTTTTTAGTAATGGCTGCGTTATGTATAAAGCGGTTACAAGGAAGGGGATGGAAGACCTGCTTAAAAGATACCTAATTGGGTGGGAATAGAAAGTATTTAAAAGGTTGAATTATTCTTTGTGAAAGATTTTGTCTGTTTTTATGATACAGAAGCTATTTATTAAATTCAAAACATATTGACAAGTATCTATGCATATGATATTATATAGACAATCGTAAATGTGAGGTGCTTCTTATGCAAGAAATGGACGTTGCTTTAATCTGTAAGGCGCTTGGGGATTCCAATAGATTAAGGATCGTAAAAATGTTATCGGATGGAGAAAAATGTGGGTGTAAGTTGCTGGAGGCTTTTGAAATTACCCAGCCAACCCTATCTCACCATATGAAAATTCTGTGCGAATGTGGATTGGTTAAAACCCGTAAGGAGGGCAAGTGGTCACACTATTCTCTTAACTGCAAAACACTTTTGGATTTTAAAGCCTTTATCGGAGAGCTGAATTGCTGTAAAGACGGTGACTGTCAATGTCGGTAGTATGGGATTTTATTCAAAACCAGATTCTTGGTATGAAATGGTTAAACGAATTAATCGGCATAGGGCTTTCGGCTCTCGGCCTTGACGTTACAGGACGGCTGGGTGGCAGTGTTCAGTTTTTCTTTTATGATGTAATCAAAATTACTATTTTACTTTGTTTGTTGATTTTTCTGATCAGTTATATTCAAAGTTATTTTCCTCCCGAACGCAGTAACAAAATTCTGGGTAGATTTCATGGAATATGGGCAAATATTATTGCCGCATTGCTGGGAACAGTTACGCCCTTTTGTTCCTGTTCCTCTATTCCGCTGTTCATCGGCTTTACAAGCGCAGGGTTACCACTTGGTGTGACCTTTTCGTTTTTAATTTCTTCGCCGATGGTCGATTTGGGAAGTTTACTTTTACTTACCAGTATCTTCGGATGGAAAATTGCAGTAACCTATGTAATTATTGGCCTTATAATTGCTGTTGTCGGTGGCACACTGATTGAAAAGCTACATATGGAAAAGTATGTAGAGGATTTTATCAAGAGTACAAGTACGGTGGATATTGAATCTTCCTCACTGACAAAAAAAGAACGTCTGATTTATGCAAAGGATCAGATGATGTCCACTTTTAAAAAAGTATTTCCATATATTCTGGTAGGAGTAGGGATTGGAGCCGTCATTCATAACTGGATTCCCGAAACATATATCGAAGCTATCCTCGGCAGCAACAATCCCTTGGGTGTAATTCTGGCAACGCTCATCGGCGTACCGATGTATGCGGATATTTTCGGCACAATCCCAGTGGCAGAAGCTTTGTTCTCTAAGGGCGCACAGCTTGGTACGATTTTATCTTTTATGATGGCGGTCACAACGCTGTCCCTTCCATCCATGATTATGCTAAAAAAAGCAGTAAAGCCGAAGTTGCTGGCGCTGTTTATTGGGATTTGTACGGTGGGCATCATCATTGTTGGCTATTTATTCAATGCATTTTATTATTTGTTGATATAGGAGGAAATCAAGATGGGGCTATTTGGTAAGAAAAAAGAAGAGAAAAAGTGTTGCTGCGGAGACTGCAATGCAGATACCTTGCAGATGGCGGAAAAAAGCAAGGGGAAAGGTGCAAAGGTTAAGATTCTTGGATCTGGTTGTGCGAAATGTAATGAGTTGGAAGCAAATACCGTGGCTGCTTTACAGCAGCTTGATATGGATACAGCTGTCGACCATGTCACCGATTTCGTACAGATTGCGGCATACGGCGTAATGACTACACCGGCTCTTGTTGTAGACGGTAGGGTTGTGTCCTACGGAAAAGTTTTGAAAACTGAAGAAGTGGCTGCAATTTTGAAAAAAATGAGATGAAGAATATACCACGTAGTAATGTGAAGGAGCGATCAGACCTGCCGATCCACAGGAAATGTTGTGCCTGTGTGGTTAAGCACCATACTACAGACAGCGTGTCGTTTTGTTTTGTTCCTTGATAATGGCGGTGATAAATCCATCTGCTATTATTATGAGACTTTGAGAAAAAGATTTGAAAAATAAGAAGATGCAGTATGGTATTGTAGTTCTGCAATATGCCTTAAATGTTCATATCGTTATATGCTGCAAAATATCATTAAAAAGCATATAATCGTTAAATATTGCATTTTAAACAAAAGCGAAGGGATCGCCTATTTTAGGCGATCCCTTTTATATCCACAAATTTTCACTTAAATTTTATTTAATACACTGATTTTTCGTTCTTTTTCACGGGAGATAAATGACTGTATGCGTTCCAAGTAATTTCAATAAGGAAAGTCGGGTTTTACATTTGAACTTCAAATTTTCCTTGTACATGCCGTTTAATTGCTTCAAAGCTTTCAGCGCTGATGACGTGTTCAATTCGGCAGGCGTCTTCAGTTGCTACTTTAGGGTTAACCCCTAAAAAGATCAGCCAATCAGAAAGAAGGGTATGACGCTCGTACATCTTTTCCGCGATTTCTCGCCCTTTATTTAAAAGGGTGATATATCCATTTGTATCCATTTCAATATACCCGTTTTCCCGTAGGTTTTTCATGGCAATACTTACACTTGGCTTTGAATATTCTAATTCATTAGCAATG
>CAUABB010000205.1 GCA_958427155.1 uncultured Oscillospiraceae bacterium
TTTTTCACGAGGCCGAGTGACAAACAAACGCACACCTCCAAGTGGACGTTTCTCCGCCCAGGAAAGCGATTCTGACAAACGGCAGACCTGTCCCACAACAATCAACCCCGGAGTTTCCGTTTTTTCTCTGGCAGCACATTCCGGCAATGCGGAAATGGAGGACATGATTTTTTTCTGATCCGCAGCAGTTCCCCGCATCAAAATCGCCGCCGGAGTATTCGGATCCATTCCCGCTTTTATCAGTTCGGAACAAATCTCTTCTACAGAGTTGACACCCATATAAAAAACAAGCGTACCGTGGACGCCTGTCTCCGCCAACGTCTTATAATCCAACTTTTTCGTCTCACCTTTTTTTCGATGTGCGGTAATCAGATGAAGGGAAGAAGCTTCCTCACGGTGAGTAACCGGAATTCCAAAATAAGCAGGCACCGCAGAAGCGGCGGTAACACCGGGTACTACTTCAAAAGCGATTCCATTTTCAACAAGCGCCTGAGCCTCTTCTCCCCCTCTTCCATAAACAAAAGGATCTCCGCCCTTAAGTCGAACGACTTTCTGTCCCTCTTGGGCATGTCGTACCAGCAAGGCGTTGATCTCCTCCTGCGGCATAGTATGATTTCCCGCATTTTTCCCCACATCGATTTTTAAAGCATCTGGCGGAACCATTGCCAGAATACCATCTCCAACCAGTCGGTCATAAACAACAACATCAGCCCTGTCTAAAACAGCTTTGCCTTTGAGCGTTAAAAGGCCGGGATCAGAAGGTCCCGCGCCGACCAACCAGACCTTACCTTTTTTCATTTGATCTCCTTCCTCAACCTTTCAGCTAAACAAACTCCAATTTTTTCCGCATGATCTGCCGGGCCAGTTAGAGTTCCTTTTACTTGAAACGTTCCCGAAACATCCGCATAAAACCCGGTTAAAACCAGTTCATTTCCGCTAAGCCGCGCATAAGCCGCCGTTGGAGCCGAACAGCCTCCATCCAATGCACGAACAAATCCCCTCTCAGCCAACGCCGCCCATTCGGTCTCACGATGATTCAAAAGTCTGAAAATCTCTTTTCCATCAAAATCTCTATAACACTGCACAGCAAGGATTCCTTGCCCAGCAGCAGGAATTATTTCTTCCGGCGAAAAATACCGGCTAATTCTTTCTTCAACTCCCGCGCGGATCAACCCCGCAGCAGCTAAGATTAAAGCAGAATATTCCCCCCGGTCCAATTTTTCCAACCGGGTATTGATATTGCCTCGCACCGACCGGCAACTGGCTTTTGGGAACAGGCTTGACACCTGAAGCCTTCTACGGGCGCTTGAGGTTCCAATAATAGTGACGGGTGTCTCCATATTTGCGGGTCTGACCAAAGCGTCGCGGGGATCTCCCCGACGCAGGCAGGCCACAATTGGAAGGTCAGGATGAGTTTCCATCGGAAGGTCTTTCAGGCTATGAACGGCAAAATCAATTTTTCCCTTTAGTAAAGCTTCATCCAGTTCTTTGACAAAAAGGCCTTTCCCCCCAACTTGGTCAAGTGTTTTATCAAGAATTCTGTCACCAGTTGTTTTAAATGTAGCAAGCCGAATTTCCAACTCTGGACTAACTCTTTGAAGCTCTTTTATAACAATCTGGGTTTGGGCCACCGCCAGTTTACTGTCTCTACTACCAACGGTTAAAACACGTTTCATCTACCGCTCTTCTCCCCATCTTTTTTTATTCCGTATTTCTGCCGTATTTCTCCGGTCAGCTCGCTCGCCAAGCGGTGATTCCCCCCATTCGCGATAACGCCAATCACCGCGTCCTCTGCGATTACAATTCCGGGAAAATAAAAATCACAAAGTTCTTTTCTGTCAGCTACGTTGACAGTGACTCCCTCTCGCTTACACTCTTTCCAAATTATATGATTCACTTGTTCATCCATAGTCATTGCCAAAACGATATCTGCCTCTTTGCAATCCCCCGTTTTATAACAACGGGGTTCCCATTGAATTTTTCCTTCCTCCCAGATGCGATGTAACTCAGCAGTCAGTTCAGGAGAAATAATTTTGATGGCGCACCCGAAATTTAAAAGAACTAAAACCCGGCGCTGAGCGATCTTTCCTCCTCCGACTGCAAGCACTCTTTTCCCTTCCAAATTTATAAACATGGGAAAATAATTCATCTTTCATCCTCCTGCCACTCTTCAACTGTTTTTATTACAGCCTCAAGACAAGCTTTCCAATGTTCCCGGTCTAAATGATCTCTCAACCCATATAAAAGTTTTGCAAAGCTCTTGCAGAAAGCCTCTTCCGTCTTTTCTCGAAACAGATCCTGCCCGGAAGGCAAGGCTTTATAATCCTTTTCAAGACGGGCAGAAGTCAGAAAGGAAACTTCACGACTGAGATCCACAACGACCGGAATAAACTCACGAAAATAATACCAACGCTCAAATTCCTCTTCGTATTCCACCAACAAATCTAATGCTTTTTGAAGTGCATCAGGATTACAGGAAGAATTCGATCCCAAGTGATCTAGGTCAAACAACAAAACCCCCGGCAACTTCCCGGCGTCCGGGTCTATATCCCTTGGAACCGCCAGATCAAAACAGTAAAGCATCCTTCCTTTCAACACTTCTCTCAACCGCTCAGTCTCCACTGTAAAATGAGGGCTGAGAGTAGCGCTAAACACCAAGTCTGTCTGTGATATCCAGCGATATCTTTCTTCATAAGGAATCGTTTTGCAACCTTTGGGAACAACTGCATCTTTCTTTTTATACTGGCGAAGAGTCATCAAAACATCTGCACCCTTTTCCACTAAAAGAGAGCAGGCTAGCCTTCCCATTTCCCCATTTCCAATTACAAGGCACCTTTTCCCAGAAAGGGAACCCAACATCTGCTCCGCCATCTCAACGGCTTTCGCCGGAACAGAAAGATCTTTTCCTGTTAGCCGAACAGATGACTTAACTTTTTTCCCCGCTGTTACTGCGAGACGAAACAAGGTTTCCAGTACACTGTCAAGATTTCCTCGCTCTCGTGCAGCTTTTACGGCACCTTTAATTTGGGATAAAATCTGATCCTCACCCAAAATCTGCGAATGAAGTCCACAACCCAATTCAAATAGATATCGAACGGCATCCATACCGGAACGAGAAATAAATCTATCTTCAATTTCAAATATTTCTACTCTACTTTCAGCCTGATATGCCTGCTTCAATTCTGCTGCTGTAAAACCGCTACACCAAATTTCAAACCGATTGCAGGTAGAAAGCACAATACATCC
>CAUABB010000206.1 GCA_958427155.1 uncultured Oscillospiraceae bacterium
CACACTCTTCACCGCATTTTTTTAAGATTTTATCTAGCCCTTTTTCGAATAGATAACAAGTATATGAACCCTCCTCCGGATTCTCTTTACGGTTTTCAATAACTTCATAAAGACCTTTTATCGTTTCCATCATTCGTTCTCCTTATTATAGTAAATTTCATTAAAAAAGCAGCTGTAATTACCGGTATGACAGGCGACTCCGGTTTGATGTACTTCTACCAATAAGGTGTCAGAATCACAATCGCCGATAATCCGAACAACCTTTTGCAAATTACCGGAAGTTGCACCTTTATTCCAAAGCTCTTGTCGAGAGCGGCTGTAAAACCAAGTATACCCCGTTTCCAGAGTTTTCTGTAAACTTTCTTTATTCATATAGGCGAGCATTAAAACTTGAGAGTTTGAGCTTTCCACTACAATTGCGGGAATTAACTCACTTTTTACAAAAAATTTATTTAAATCCATTATGCATTCTCCTCTACCGATGGGCTACTATCCTGACTGGTATTCCATGGTTTAACAGATGGTGTTTAACCTGTTCCACCGTGAGCTCACGGTAATGAAAAAGCGATGCAGCCAAAGCAGCGTCAGCATTGGTTTTCTCGAACACTTCCGAAAAATGCTCTAGCTTTCCGCAGCCACCTGAAGCAATAACTGGGATACCGACTGCCTCGGTTACTGCGTTTAAAAGAGGCAGATCAAAACCGTTTTTAGTGCCGTCAGTGTCCATAGAAGTCAAAAGAATTTCTCCAGCACCAAGAGCGTAAGCTTTTTTCGCCCATTCTACTGCATCCAGCCCGGTATCGATTCGTCCACCATTAATGACCACATTAAAATTCCCCATTGAATTTCGGCGGGCATCGATTGCTACAACCACACACTGACTGCCGAAAATATCGGCCGCTTCAGCAATCAACTCAGGACGGTTGACAGCCGAGGAGTTGACTGAAACTTTATCTGCGCCTGCACGGAGAATTTCTCTGAAGTCGTCAACAGAACGAATCCCTCCTCCAACGGTTAAAGGCACAAAAACTTTTTTGGCTGTTTTGGAAACTACATCCACAATTGTTTTTCGTTTTTCATGCGTCGCCGTGATATCAAGAAATACAATTTCATCTGCTCCCTGGCGATCATACATAGCGGCACATTCAACAGGGTCGCCTACTTCTTTAATTCCTTCAAAGTTAATTCCTTTTACGACCCGTCCGTCCCGAACATCCAGACAGGGAATAATCCGTTTTGCAAGCATTTTATTCCCTCCCTACCGCAATAGCATCTGAAAGCTGAAACGCTCCAGAATAAAGGGATTTTCCACAAATGGCCCCATACAGTTTCAATTTCTTTAACTCTTTTAAATCAGTCAAGGAACTCACCCCGCCACTGGCAATGATATCACAGGAAACAGCTTGATTAATCGCATCAAGCTGTTCTAAATTTGGCCCGGAAAGGGTTCCGTCTTTGGAAATATCAGTATATACAATTGTTTTAACTCCAACTGACTCCATTTTTTTCGCAAGATCTATATAGTTGACATCACTGGTATCTAGCCAACCTTCACAGGCAACCTTTCCCTCTCGGGCGTCAATTCCGACCACAATTTGGTCACCATATTTTTTTACAGCTTCAATAACCAACGCTGGATTTTTTACGGCCACAGAACCTAAAATTACCCGGGAAATTCCATGACTCAAATAATGTTCACATGTTTCCAAGTTGCGAATTCCTCCGCCAACCTGTATTTTTAAAGAGGTCTTTGTGGCAATTTCTTCAAAAACAGAACCATTAACCCGTTTAGCTTCTTTGGCGCCATTCAAATCTACCATATGCAGATAAATGGCACCTTCCAATTCAAACTGCCGCGCAGTATCAAGCGGGCTTTCCGCCACCTTGGAAGCCGTAGCGTAATCCCCTTTGTAAAGTCGAACACATTGCCCATTATAAATATCAATTGCAGGAAAAATAATCACTTTACAAGCCCTCCAAAATTCCGCAGGATTTCAAGGCCCACCTCTCCGCTCTTTTCTGGATGAAATTGCGCACCGTATACATTTCCACGTTCTACAAAAGCGGTAACTGACACACCATAATTACAAGAAGCAACCGTATATTGTGGTTCCGTATAAGCCATATAGCTGTGAACAAAATAAACGCTGTCTCCATTCTGCAACCCTTTTAACAGAGCACTAGGACGTGAAATTTCAAGCTGATTCCAACCGATATGAGGCAGCTTATATTCCTCTCCTTTGGGAAAACGAATCAAATCAACCTTTCCGGGAATAAACGCCAACCCAGGAGTTTTGGCAAACTCGTATCCTTCTTCAAAAAGAGCTTGCATTCCCAAACAGATTCCAAGAAGCGGCTTTTTCTGTATTTCTTCTTTTAAAACATCTACCATACCGGACTCTCGTAGTTTCTTCAGCGCATCCGGAAAAGCACCAACACCTGGAAGAATCAGCGCATCCGCACATCGAATTTCATTTGTGTCAGAGGTAATCTGGTTTGTTTCCCCCAAATAGTCCAATGCGTTTTTAACGCTAAATAAATTTCCGGCTCCATAATCTATAATCGCAATCAAAATATTACCCCTTTGCCGCTTGGGCGATATATTTTATAAAACACCTTTTGTAGAAAGTAAGCCAGCGCCATTTAAGGATACCGCCTGCTTAAGAGCTTGTCCCAAAGCCTTAAACAAAGCTTCTGTTTTATGATGATCATTTGCGCCATACGGAACTTTTGCGTGAAGGGTAATCCCACTGTGAAAGGCAAAAGCTCTGAAAAACTCAATCACCATTTGTGTGTCAAACTCTCCCATACGATCAGAGGAAAAAGAGGCGTCAAATACCAAAAAGGGACGACCGCTGATATCCAAGTAAACATGTGCCATCGCTTCATCCATCGGTACAAATGCGTTTCCGTAACGGTTGATTCCTGCTTTATCGCCAACACATGAAGCAAAAACATCGCCTAAAACAATGGCTGTATCTTCTATGGTATGGTGACAATCAACTTCTAGATCGCCTGTGGTTTTGACCGTGAGATCAAATCCACCATGCATAGCAAAGGCGATCAACATGTGGTCAAAAAAGCCAATTCCAGTTGAAACTTCACTTTTTCCGGTTCCTTCAAGACAAAGAGAAACAAAAACATCTGTCTCCTTTGTTACCCGCTTTGCTTCGTTAAGCCTCATTGTGACACCTCCTTTAGG
>CAUABB010000207.1 GCA_958427155.1 uncultured Oscillospiraceae bacterium
AAAGGTAAAGATTAAATAACGTCCGGTCCATGGCAAAAAACGTTAAAATCCAAAGAATTCGGAATCCACAGGCACCGGTTAAGGAAACAATAGTAGGTGCAACGGAATACCCCATTCCACGAATAGAACCACAGGAAACATCCATAATCCCACACAGAAAATAAGTAGCGCATACAACACTTAGCCTTCCAAGCCCATATTGAATTACTTCAGGATCGCTTGAATAAATCCCGAGGAGAGGTGTGCCAAATAGGAGAACCAGTCCGCTAAGACCGACTCCGATGACAATAACACAGGCAAGACAACGAACCAAAACAGGTACGATACGCTCTACTTTTTTGGCGCCGATATTCTGGCTGGTAAAACTTAAGGAGGCTTGGTACAGCGAATTCATAGAGGTATAGACAAAATTTTCGATATTGGAAGCAGCGGTATTTCCCGCCACCGCAATGGCGCCAAACGAGTTGATGGAAGACTGAATCAAAACATTTGAAACAGAAAAAACAGCGCCCTGAATTCCAGCAGGCAAGCCAATCCGTATGATTTGTAGCAGTTTATCTTTGGAAATATGGAGATCCTTTAAACGCAACTGATAGCAACTGGAGCTTCGCATCAGGCAGATAACCACCAAGGCAGCGGAAATGCACTGCGAAATAACAGTGGCAAGAGCTACGCCTGCTACCCCCATGTGGAAAGCAATAACAAAAAACAAGTTTAAGATTACATTGACAACGCCGGCAATCAACAGGTAGATTAAAGGACGCTGTGTATCTCCTACGGCACGAAGAATTGCTGCGCCAAAATTGTAAATCATCATTGCCGGCATCCCCGCAAAAACAATCTGCATATATAAAACAGCCTGATCTAGAACATTCTCAGGCGTTCCCATTAACTCAAGCAATACGCCAGCTAAAGATATGCCCAAAAGAATTAAAATAACACCTGAGATAGCACTTAGCAACATAGAAGTGTGGACGACATCATAAACGTTTTTCCAGTCCTGAGCTCCATAGTACCGTGCCACCAGTACGCTACTGCCAATCGAAAGACCCATAAAAATATTAACGATCAAAGCGTTTAAGGAACCGGTAGATCCCACAGCCGCCAACGCTTCGCTGCCACTGAACTGACCAACTACTACAATATCGGCCGCATTAAACAACAGCTGCAAAATACCGGAGAGCATCAGCGGGATAGAGAAACGAAGAATCTTCCCCAGAAGCGGACCGTTGCACATGTCAATTTCATATGTACGTTTCATACCATTCCTCCTGTTTCTATTCAAAACATTCCTGCTAATATTGCTTATATCTACTGAACTGGTAACTGACGGCATTTTGCAGAAGCTGATAAATGTAAAACAAGCACTCCATTTTACTGAAGTGCTTGTTTTACACACAGGAAACCCTGCTGGTCTGAGTGGCGGGACTTGAACCCACGGCCTCCACCACCCCAAGGTGGCGCGCTACCAAGCTGCGCTACACCCAGACGTTTGACTCATTGGAAGTCAGCAAAAGTTATTATATCACAATGCATTTAAAAAATCAAATAAAAATCGGGACGGAAGTTTGGATGAAATCTATGTAAAAATATACAATTTTAATGTTTTGAAATAAAATATTTAAAAAACAGAAAAAAAGAAAGAAATCATGCGTTTACAAGAGAATTCTGGATTTATTTTTATTTGATTTTTAGAAAAATCCAAAAAATGCAACAAAAATTCTGAAAAATTCACATATTTTCTTCTTGAATGCTTGACTTTTCCTTTAAATACCTCTATATTTATTCTTGGTCTTTTTGTATCTGTATTCAGGACTAAAAGTTCTGAAAAATCACGAAAGCGTATGCGTCACTGTATTTGTTGTGCCGGATGGCCAGGAGATAAAATGCCTTTTGCGGGCGGAGATGTCAAAAGCTTTTGTGGGGTAAGTGTTTTTACACTACTTAAATCCGCAAAGGGGGATGCAATCATGAACGATGTATTGATTGATTTGAAAAACCTGACATTCTTTTATGATGGCGAAAAAGTGCTCGATGATTTGAGCCTTCAAATCCGCGACAAAGAATTTGTTACCTTGCTGGGACCATCGGGCTGTGGCAAGACAACAACTCTTCGGTTGATTGGCGGGTTTTTGACGCCTCATAGTGGGGATGTCTTTTTTGATGGGAAAAGGATTAATGACCTGCCGCCGCACAAGCGGGAGGTTAACACGGTTTTTCAGCGATATGCGCTTTTTCCGCATCTGAACGTTTATGATAATGTTGCTTTTGGTTTGAAGGTCAAAAAATTACCAAAGGCTGAAATTCATAAACGGGTAACTGAAATGTTGGAAACCGTGAATCTAAGCGGGTTTGAAAAGAGAAATGTCAGCCAGCTATCAGGCGGACAGCAGCAACGGGTGGCAATTGCGCGGGCATTGGTCAATTATCCGAAAGTTTTGTTGCTCGATGAGCCGTTGGGCGCTTTGGATTTAAAGCTCCGTAAAGAAATGCAGCTGGAGCTGAAACGGATTCAACAACAACTTGAAATTACTTTTGTCTATGTTACGCATGATCAGGAAGAAGCACTCACCATGTCCGATACGGTTGTGGTTATGCAAGATGGTGTGATCCAGCAGGTAGGAAGTCCTCAGGATATTTACAATGAGCCGCAGAATGCTTTTGTGGCAGACTTTATCGGTGAGAGCAATATTTATGACGGAATCATGCTTCAGGACTGTTTGGTTAAATTTGCGGGAGTGACGCTTCCCTGTGTAGATAAAGGATTTCGCCGGAATCAGCCAGTAGACCTTGTTATCCGTCCGGAAGACATTAAGTTTGTTGATCCCGCGGAGACTGATCTGACGGGAACCGTGACGTCGGTTATCTTTAAAGGCGTTCACTATGAAATGGAGGTCATGGTCAACGATCTTCTCTGGGTTGTTCACTCTACTGTGGCAAAGCAGGTAGGTGAAACAGTTGGCCTTGCGGTAGATCCATTTGATATTCATATTATGGAAAAAATGTTTGCGACCGATAAGAACTACGTAGAGGGCGAAGTGGTAGGAGAGAACACGATAGAGTTTCTTGGAATCCGATTTGAGCGTAAAAATCTTGAAGTTCCAGTTGGTGAAAAGGTTCAGTTGGTTATTGACCCAGAGGATATTGAAGTGGTTTCGGAGGATATTAGCGATGCTACGGCTTACCTGGAGTCTCTTATTT
>CAUABB010000208.1 GCA_958427155.1 uncultured Oscillospiraceae bacterium
AAATGTGTCAAGAGAGGTAATGTTTACAAGTACAAAAATTGTTCCTACAGCAATTCCAAGTAATCCAAATATTCCTCCAAGCAGGATAAACATCAGCCGCATAAAGGAACAAGCTTCATAAATTGCTGGAATCACATAAGAACTGATTGCCGTTAAGGCAACCATCATAATCATTGGAGCGCTGATCAATCCGGCGGAAACTGCTGCTTGTCCTACTACCAAAGAGCCTACTATACTGACTGCATGACCAACCGATTGGGGCATTCGAATTCCCGCCTCACGCATAATTTCATAGATAAAATTAATAATAATTGCCTCTATCACAATTGAAAAAGGCATGATTGACTGATTGGCTGCAATATTATAAAGCAATGAAGAAGGTATAATTTCGGGAGTAAAATTAACAAAGGCAATATATAATCCCGGAAGATAAACGGTAATAAAAAACGCCAGATATTTTACGACACGAATAAAGGTTGCAAAAAAAGGTTTTGTACAGTAATCATCAAGATTTTGAAAGTTTTCAATAAAAAGAGTCGGAGTAATCATGGCAAACGGTGTACCGTCCACCAAAACTGCTACCCTACCCTCTGAAATTTTAGCACAGAGCGTATCAGGGCGTTCAGTTGTTGTTACCGTGTTAAAAATTGTACGCTGATCGCTTTCCAGATAAGATCTGAGATATGCTGCAGCGAGAACAATATCTGGTTCAGCGGCAGAAAGCTTCCTTTTGATATCCTGAACCAGCCGAGGATCAGCGCGATCAGAAAGATAAGCAATCAGCACAATCGTATTGCTCTTTTTTCCAACACGAAGTTGCTCAAACCTTAAAGTTGGAGTTTTTAGACGTCTGCGCAGCATTGAGCCATTTACAATTGCAACTTCCGTAAACGCTTCTTGAGAGCCATGTTGATTGACCTCGCTGGATGGAGTCGAAACTCCACGGTATTTAAATCCTTGGAGACCTAATGCCACTGCTTCTGGTATTCCGTCTATCAATATAACAAGAAACCCAGACATAATATAAACAAAAAGCAATTCAAATTCAAATACATCAGCGAGTTCCATTGATAGCATTGAGCGTGTGTGAATAAAATCAAAGATTTGCTGTGGCGTCTCAGTTTCCTGACTTGAAAGCTTTGTTAAAGGAGATACCACCAATTCATAAGCGTTTAAATCATTTATCATTGTCGAACAACTGATCAATGCGATTTTTTGTTGGCGAAGGTTTATTTCACGGATCATCACGTCGGCGGAATTCCCACACATACTTCGTATTGTTATCAGGTTATCTTTCAATGATGTTGCAAGCTTCTCCTGTTTCATGGCGCCCCTCTTTTCCTAATATCTAAAATCATTATTACCTATTTTTAAACTCAAATACGGCGGGTATAAAAAAATCACCCTGACTTATACTAATCAGGGTGATAAAATGTTTGTAGTGATGTTTCGTGCGATCCTTCTTTATATTCTGATCATCGTCGCAATGAGACTAATGGGAAAACGTCAATTAGGAGAGTTGCAGCCAACGGAACTGGTAACAACCATTCTGGTCTCAAATATTGCTTCTATCCCTATAGAAGATCCAAGTCTTCCGATGCTTCTAAGTGCTGTTCCTATTTTAACTCTGGTTGTTTTTGAGTACGTTGTATCCTCCTGTGCTCTCAAAAGTAAAGGCTTCCGCAAAATTCTTTCGGGAAGCCCTATGGTTATTATTGACAACGGCGTCATTAATCAAGCAGTCATGAAAAAACTTCGATTTACAATTGACGATTTGATGGAATCGCTTCGCTCCAATAATATTTTTAATCTAGAAGACGTTCACTATGCCATTGTAGAAACTACGGGAAAAGTCAGTGTAATGCTTAAATTTAACGCGCAAACAGTTACTCCCGAAGTGCTATCCCTAAAAGGATCCGATCCTGCAGTTCCAAGCGTTGTTATCAGCGATGGAAAGATCATTGAAAAAGCTTTGAAAAAGTGCAATCTGGGAAAGAAATGGCTTGAAAAAACGATACGAGATAATCATTATGAAATTGGGGATATTTTTTTGATGACTGCCGATACAAACGCTCAATTTTATATTGTACCCAAACAGAAAACGGAGAATCAAAATGGGTAGAAGAATTACAGTTATTGGAATTAGTCTGCTGATATTAATTAGCGGAGGAATTAGTATCTATCATACCTATCAGGTAAAGGAAACGGTATCTAACATGATTTCAGAAGCAAAAGCGGCAGCAGAAGCTGGAGAAATAGAAAAAGCGGCCAAACTTGCTGACGAAGCGGCCGCATACTGGGAGCATGAAGAACAATCTCTTATTATTTTTACTCACCATACCGAAATAGATACCATGACAGACGTCATGTCCAAACTTCCTTCTTTAATTAAGTATAATAATACTTCTATCTTCTGTTCGGAAGCCGATCAAGCTCTCAGCACCATGGAACACATTTGGCTGACACAGCTCCCACTAATCCAAAACATTCTCTAACGATGTATCTTGAAGTTTTTTCAATTCTTCCATAAAAGAATCAACATCTTTAAAATCTCTATAGACCGAAGCAAAACGCACATATGCAACCAAGTCAATATCTTTTAATTTCTGAAGCGTCAATTCCCCAATTTCCTGGGAAGTTACTTCTTTTACAAAAGAATTGGTTAATGTATGTTCAATTTGGTCTACCAGTCGTTCCAATGTCTCATACGCAACAGGGCGTTTTTCACATGCCCGCATCAATCCATTGAGAAGCTTTTCTCTCATAAACGGCTGTCTGGAATGATCGCGTTTTATCACCATTAAAGGAGTGGTTTCAATTGCTTCATAGGTCGTAAAACGGGTACCACAATTCAGACATTCACGCCTTCTACGTATTTTATCATTGTCGTCAGAAGGACGGGAATCAATTACTTTACTTTCTGTGTAAGAGCAATAAGGACATTTCATCACAGAATCCCCCTTCCCTTAAATGTCTTTTATTTTTCTGAAAAAACTTTTGTCTTGTTTTTATTATATCATATTCAAAGAATTATTTACAAGCTTCCAAGCCAATCTGATAAAATAAAATCAAGCTGGTTTATAGAAAATCCGTCTCGATTCAGATTGTAAACCAAATTTTCTACCAACTCACGATGGTTTGAAAGAGAATGATATACACGTATGGTTTTATTCCCTACTGTA
>CAUABB010000209.1 GCA_958427155.1 uncultured Oscillospiraceae bacterium
TTTCGCAGCATTCATCCCTCCGTCCAAAAAAATCGCAGCTATCACCGCTTCAAAAGCATCTGACACAACAGATGGTCGCTCACGTCCACCTGTATTTTCTTCTCCTTTTCCAAGAAGGATAAAGTCACCCAGTCTGATCGTCTTTGCGAATTCAAAAAGGGCCTGTTCACAGACGAGAGAAGCTCGGAGTCTTGTAAGCTCCCCTTCCGGAATATGTTTAAAATGAAGGAATAGATGTTCTGCCACAATCACGGAAAGAACAGAATCCCCCAAAAATTCAAGCCGTTCATTATTAGGAAGATGTTTTTTCCCCTCATTAGCATAGGATGAATGCGTGAGAGCTTCCATAAGTAACTTTTTATTTTTAAAATTATAATCAATTTCCTTTTCAAACTCTTGAAAAGGAGGAAGCTTTTTTTCTTCTACAGATTTCATTCGTTGCCCTCACTTGTTTCACAAGCAGCCAAATGGCCTTCAATTTCTCCAATAACGTCGTTTTTCGTAAACAAAATTGCCTGACGAATCGCGTTTTTAAAGGCGACCGCATTAGAACTGCCGTGTGCCTTGATGACCGGCTTACGCACTCCCATTAAAGGAGCTCCTCCATATTCGGTATAATCCATAGATTTTTTAAACTGTTTTACCTGCTTCATCACAAACAATGCACCGATTTTTGAGAGAAAACCGCTCATAAAAATTTCTTTGAGTTTAATACTAATAAGTTTTCCCATTCCCTCAGTTAATTTTAAAATGATATTTCCAGAAAAACCATCTGCCACAACAACATCACATCCACCAAGAGGAATATCGCGTGCCTCTATGTTACCTACAAAATGAATCGGCGCTTTTTTCAGTAATTCATAGGCTTTAAGCTGGAGTTCGCCTCCCTTGGTTTCTTCAGCGCCAATGTTAGCAAGTCCAACTCTTGGAGTTTTTACACCCATAATCTGATTCATATAAGCAGAACCCATTAATCCGAAATGAAGAAGCATTTCGGGGCGACAATCAACATTAGCACCACCATCTAAAAGCATATAGCAACCGTTAGCCGTAGGGATAATTGGCGCAAGCGCCGCCCGTTTTATTCCTTTAATTCGTTTTACAATCAGAGATGCCCCTACCACAATTGCTCCCGTACTTCCAGCACTGACAAAAACGTCAGCTTCACCGGAGGCTACCATTTTAAAAGCAACCGCCATGGAAGAATCAGCTTTTCCTTTGGTAATTTCCGTAGGGTCTTCTTCAACATCAATCACACTATCTGCCTGAACCAGTTCCAGCTTACTTATATCCACCTGATTTTCTTCAGCCGCCTTTTTCATTACTTCAACATTACCAGTCACAGCAATTGGAACATGATACTCTTCAGCCGCTAAAGCACATCCCTGCAGTACGGCAAGTGGGGCATTGTCTCCTCCAAATCCATCTACAACAATTTTCATCTGTTACACCTCAATTATTTTCGTTTAATGTCTGTTCCAGTGAAGCCATTGCTCGTTCTGCAATCATCTGATATCTGGTCTGTTTATCTCTGATTCGCTCAGGCAAAGGCGGTAAAATTCCCATATTGCATCCCATCGGTTGAAAGTTTGTCACAGTCTCATCTGAAATATAGCGGGATAAAGCTCCTATCATCGTATCAGCAGGAAAAGAGATTTCCCGCTTTCCTACAATCTTACGAAATAGATGAATTCCCACACAAAGCCCACTTGCAGCCGACTCAATATAACCCTCTACACCCGTTATTTGACCGGCAAAATAAATCCGGTGATCACTTTTCAGGCTAAAATCGCTATTTAAAAGTCTAGGACTATCTAGAAATGTGTTCCGATGCATCACTCCATACCGAACATATTCCGCATTCCGTAATGCAGGAATCAATCCAAATACCCGTTTTTGCTCACCAAATTTCAAATTTGTTTGAAAGCCGACTAAATTATACATTGTCCCTGATGCATTTTCTCTACGCAGTTGAAGATTGGCCCAAGGACGATGTCCAGTTTTAGGATCACGCAAACCAACCGGTTTTAATGGTCCAAATCGAAGGGTATCTTTTCCGCGCTTTGCCATTATTTCAACCGGCATACATCCCTCATAAACCGCAGGGACATCTTTCTCAAAGCTTTTAAGCTGAACTGATTCCGCTTTTATAAGCTCTTCATAAAACAGATCATATTCTTCCTGATTCATGGGGCAATTAATATAATCAGCATCTCCGCGATCATAACGAGAAGCAAAAAATGCATAATCCAAATCAACAGATTCAGCAGTCACAATAGGAGCCGCCGCATCATAAAAACTTAAATAACCTGCTCCCCCACATAATTTCTGAATCTCTTCAGCTAAAGTATCAGTTGTCAATGGTCCCGTTGCGATTATCACATAACCTGTTTCCGGTATTTTTAAGATCTCCCCAGAATGGAGGATAATGTTAGGATTTGAGGTTATCTTTTTAGTAATCAAGTCAGAAAACTTTGTCCGGTCAACCGCCAATGCGCCTCCGGCAGCTACATCACATTCTTCAGCACATGGGATAATCAAAGAACCAAGTCGCTTCATCTCATGCTTTAAAAGACCTGCTGCTGAACCAAGACGAGACGCCTTCAACGAATTGGAACAAACCAATTCAGCCAAACCCGGATAATGATGAGCCGGAGTGTATTTTTCCGGCTTCATTTCATACAAATCAACCTGTATTCCATTCTGAGCCAAATAGTAAGCGGCTTCACAGCCTGCCAGCCCAGCTCCAATTACCTGTACTCTCATTTTGCCGAATCCTTAAGCCCACGCTCATAATCACAGCCCTCTTTACCGCAGTAAATTTTCCCAGCTTTTCCCCGTTTTTTAAAAAGGGTTGCACCGCATTTAGGGCATTGTTCTTTTAAAGGTTCATCCCAAGTCATAAAAGAGCACTTTGGATTATCTTCACAGCCATAATATTTTTTCCCCGTTTTTGACTTCTTTTCCAATACTTTTTTTCCACAGAGCGGACAGAATCCTCCAGTCTCCTGAGCAATTCGTTTAGTATTCTTACACTCAGGAAAACCAGGACAAGCAAGAAATTTTCCAAAACGGCCAATCTTAATCACCATTTTTCTACCGCAAAGCTCACAGACAATGTCGGTCTCCTCATGAGGAACTTTTACCCGTGTACCCTCCATTTCCTTCTCTGCGGTATCA
>CAUABB010000210.1 GCA_958427155.1 uncultured Oscillospiraceae bacterium
GAAAAGCCATGCAGGATGCGGGGTTGGTTCTTTCCGGCCTATCACCTGACGAACGACTCGTTGAAATTGTAGAAATTCCTGATCACCCCTGGTTTGTCGGTGTACAGTTCCATCCAGAATTTAAATCACGCCCCAATCGTCCCCATCCTCTTTTTGCTGATTTTATCCGTGCTTCTGTAGAAAACGCAAAAGCGTGAGGATTGTTTTTTAATTATAAAAGCCCTGCGGTTTAACCGCAGGGCTTTTTCATTGACCGAGTAATCTTTAAAATTAGAACTCGTCATTCATTTAAAAATATTTTTCTAACTATTTTACGTCCATAACGATTCTTCTATATGACGTTAACGGTGTATCACTATCTTTACTTGTCACTTCCAAAATAATATGGATCTGTTTTCCGCTTGCATCCACTGGAATTTTCACATATGAAATTGACTCGTTTGACGCTTCTACAACAATTTCCCCATCATAAGTACCAGCTTCTGGATAAAAAAACCAATTAAAAGTCAACGGCTCTTGATATGTAAAATCTCCTTTTTCTACAAAGAACCGAACACGATTATCCGGAGTCCACGACAAGGAAGCATCCAGTTTAACAGTTTCTCCTGTCTCAACCTCCAGACGTACGACAGTGCGGTTTTCATCCCCATAAAAATTAATGACCGGATTATGCTTTGCATGGAGATAATCACACACGCACCAGTCCATTCTGGCTTTAAAATCGTTTAAATATCCTTTACGCCATCTCCATAGCGGAGCAAAAACACGCCATTCTTTTTTATCCATCTGGATAGTATCCGTATTATCATATTCAAAAGAATCATCAGAAGCCTCCGGATACATCAAAAATGGCTCATAATCCTTTTCCAGCGGACTAACACCATTTTGACCCGCAGACACCTGCTTCTTTTCCCACGAAAAGCGACCTCCCCAGCCGCCCCAATTTATTTTTTCAGGCTCAAATAGACCTTTATTGACGAGTCCAATCCAGGTCGATGTCCCTCCGCCTTCCATACATCCAAAAGCACCGTATTTAAACACTCTTTGAGGATATAATGCACCCAATAAACCATGTCTGGTTCTAACATTTAATTCTGCCCAATAGTACTGATCCAATGGCCTCCAAGGTTGTGGTCCCGCATTTTCTTCTGGGCCAAATAAACCAAACACCTGTGTCTTGCTTCTAATATAAAATATATCTGGGAATTCATGACAGATCCACGCCCCAGCATTATCCTGTCCAGCGTCATCATATACTCTTATCTTTGAGACAAACTTTTGACACTCCTCTTTTGTTCTTGTCGCTCTAACATCCCATAAGGCCTGTGCCAAAGTGTTTGCCCCAGCGTTGACCGCAAACCATATCGGCCTAGGATCATCTTTATCGACCGCTCTAATAATCAATTCAGATCCTTCAGTTGATTTCCCATTACCAACAGCAGTCATTCCATAGCCTCTTTGTCCACCTGCAACTTTACTAAGTAAATACTCCTCTGTAGGCCACCCTGTAGCATGTTTAATTAAATTTTTCCTTACCACTCCGTACGCCTTTACCCGATCGGCGATACTTTCCGGAAAGACTAAATTAGGAAGCCAACGCGAAGTAGTCGCAATCAGTCCTTCAATATCTATTTCGTTTGAATACATTAACAATTTGACCATTGTTTGAGCGTCATCCGGCTCATTTTCCATATCTGTTAAAATAATTAACCGATGTCTTTCTTCCGGATTTCCTTGTGATAAAAATTTCATGGTACCCTCCTTAAATGCCTGCAAAATTCAATACCAACTGATATATTTTAAATATAGTTTAACGTTATCTTCCTGTCAATACTTACAAAATTTCAGACAAACAATTTATAAAAAACACTTGGCAATAACATCTACAATTTTATTCGCAGAAGTTATTGCCAAGTATCAATATTTTTGTTAACCAAAATAATGTTAATGATATTCAAGTACAAAATTTCTAAGCGTTCACATCGTATAATAAATTATAAAAAGTTTCCATAATAACATGCTGTTTTACCAATTTCCTCCTCAATTTGGAGTAAACGGTTATATTTCGCGACCCGCTCACTTCTGGACGGCGCACCAGTCTTAATTTGTCCTGTTCCAAGAGCGACCGCAAGATCCGCTATTGTAGTATCCTCTGTCTCTCCACTGCGATGAGAAATAACTGCACGATAACCGTTTCTTTGTGCAAGGCGGACAGCTGAAATGGTCTCTGTTAAAGTTCCGATCTGATTAAGCTTAATCAAAATTGCATTAGCAGCTCCTGCATTAATTCCCTTTTGAAGGCGTTTTACGTTCGTAACAAAAAGATCATCGCCAACAATTTGAACTGAAGAGCCAATTCTTTTGGTTATTTCCTCAAAGCCCGTGAAATCTTCTTCGGCAAGCGGATCTTCAATAGAAAGAATTGGGTACCGGTCACAAAGGCTGCTGAAATAAGAAATCAGTTCTTCCTGAGTAATCTTCTGATTCTTTTTTGGAAATTTATAGTGTCCATCCTGATACCACTCGCTGGCCGCGGCATCCAAAGCGATCTTAACATCTTTGACAGGCTGATAACCGGCAGTTTTAATTGCTTCCATAATCAGTATAATTGCCTGTTCATCGCTTTCCAGATTTGGGGCGTATCCGCCCTCATCCCCTACTGAGGTTGAAAATCCACCTGCTGCCAAATTTTTTCCCAGCGCATGAAAAATTTCAGAACAAACTCGCAGCCCTTCCGCAAAATTTGGAGCACCAACCGGCATAATCATAAATTCCTGAATATCGATATTATTTTTTGCGTGTGCTCCTCCGTTTAAAATATTCATCATCGGAACTGGCATCATATCTGCATGCGATCCTCCCAGATAACGATAAAGCGGAAGTCCTACTGCTTTTGCTGCCGCTTTTGCCATTGCGAGAGAAACAGCTAAAATTGCATTTGCGCCAAGGCTGCGCTTGTTTTCAGTTCCGTCTAAATCAATCATGATCTGATCGTTTTCCATCTGATTCAGCACGCATCTGCCTTTAAGCGCAGAGGCAATTTCGCAATTGATATGTTCAACCGCTTTTAAAACTCCTTTTCCTCCATATCGGGCAGGATCACCATCTCTGAGTTCACAGGCTTCAAACATTCCGGTCGAAGCACCGGATGGCACACTTGCCTCGGCAATAGAG
>CAUABB010000211.1 GCA_958427155.1 uncultured Oscillospiraceae bacterium
AACAGAATCCGCGGATGCAAACCAGCCTTGAATGGTATCATTGTCATGGGTTCCGGTATAAACAACGCAATTTTTGATATGGTTGTGCGGCAGGTAACTGCTGGAATCTCCTGCAGAAAAAGCAAATTGAAGCACTTTCATACCAGGATATCCGGTTTTTTTTAAAAGTTCATGGACTGATTCGGTCAAAAATCCTAAATCTTCCGCAATGATTGGGATATCGCCCAAAGTTTCTTTCATAACCCTGAAAAAATCCCAGCCGGGCCCGTCCAGCCAACGGCCATTTTCTGCGGTTTCATCACCGTAGGGGATGGCATAATATTGGTCAAGTCCTCGGAAATGGTCAATTCGAATTAAATCAAACCGTTTCTGCGCAGAACGAATCCGTTCCATCCACCAAGCGTATCCTGTTTTTTGGTGCTCTTCCCAGCGGTAAAGAGGATTTCCCCAAAGTTGCCCGGTAGCGGAAAAAGCATCCGGGGGACAGCCAGAAACGTCGGTCGGGGTTCCGGATTCATCTAATTGAAACAGATGTTGATGGGACCATACGTCTGCGCTGTCAAGGGCTACATAGATCGGGATATCCCCAATGATTTTGATCTGACATCTTTCCGCATATTTTTTTAATGTTCTCCACTGAGAGAAAAATTGAAACTGTACAAATTCCCAAAAAAGAATTTCGTTTTCCGAGCGCTTTTTCGCCTGCTGGATTGAGTCGGGCTTTCTGAGCTTTAATCCGTCTTCCCAATCCATCCAGCATTGGTCACCGGATTCTTCCTTGAGCGCCATGTATAAAGCGTAATCTTCCAGCCAGTTTCGCTCCTGTTCCACGAAAGCGTGAAAATAAGGAGAATCGTAATTAAAGCGGGAAGCGGCTCTCCTTAAAACAGCTGGCCTGAGTTTTTTTAAAATTTCATAGTTTACGGAATCCTTTTTTTCTCCCCATTCGAAATACCGGTATTCTTCCGGGTAGAGCAGTCCCTTTGCCTCAAGTTCTGTTAAATCAATTAAGAAAGGATTTCCAGCAAAGGTAGAATAGGACTGATAAGGAGAATTTCCGTAGCTTACCGGTCCAACTGGAAGAATCTGCCAGTAGGATTGACCGGAACGCTGTAAAAAATCAATAAATTGAAAGGCTTCTTTTCCCAATGTTCCAATGCCGTAAGGAGTGGGAAGAGAAGAGATATGAAGTAAAATGCCACTTGCCCGTTTCATCAGAAGATGCCAACCTCTCATAAGAATTAGAAATAAATCAGCGGAATGAATTTAAAAAGGGGAAAATTTTTTAAATATTTTTTATTATAGCATATTTTACCGGCCGCTCAAAATAAAAATTGACAAAAAATGTCATCTTTACAACTTTTCTGCAGAATGTTACAATAATGACAGTTTATTATTTGATTTATATTTAAGGAGGTATCTTGTGGCACTTTATAAAGATAAAAAAACAAGCCGTAAAAGGAAGCAGCAGAAAAAAATTTTTGTATCCATAGTCGCGCTGGCTTTGGTTGTGACGATGGGAGTATCCATTTGGGCAATTGTCGATAAAATGAGGACACAGCAGACAGTTGCACCAAGTGTATCTTCAGAACAATCAGACAGCAGTTCTTCTGAAAGCAGTATCCCTGAGCCTACAAGCGTTCGTGTTATGGTGGCGGGGGATAATCTGATCCATTCCAGGATTTATATGCAGGCAGCAGAAAAAGCGGGGGGCGATGGCTATGTTTTTAGCTATACTTATCAACACGTTGCCCCACTTATTGCGCAAGCAGATTTTGGTGTTATCAACCAAGAAACTCCTCTCGCGGCATCTAAACCGCCGTCTAACTGGCCTCTTTTTAACACTCCGACTCAGCAGGGGATCATATGGTGAAAATCGGCTTTCGGGTTTTTAACCACGCCAACAATCATATTCTGGATCAAGGCGTTTCGGGGGCCCTTGAAACGATTGAGTTTTGGAAAAATAAGGCGAGTCAGGGGGTAGTGCTTACAGGTGCCTATGACGGCGATGAGGATTTAAATACAGTTAAAAAGCATACGGTTAACGGAATTACATTCAGCTATATCGGTGTCACCGAGTATACTAACGGCAACACGATGCCGCAGGATTCTGAACTCAAGCTTCTTAATTTGGCGGATCCTTACCAGACCAAGGCGCAGATTGAGGCAAACATCCAGGCGCAGATTGCAAAAGCAAAAGAAGAATCAGATGTTGTCTGTGTGTTTATGCATTGGCAACAGGAGTGTAATACACAGGTAACTGAGGGACAGGAAGCGTTTGTTAAAAAACTGGTTTCTTGGGGAGCAGATGTTATTTATGGTTCCGGTCCTCATGTTCTTCAACCGATTGAGTATATCGAAAAGCCAGATGGTGGAAAAGCGTTGGTGGCTTATTCCCTGGGGAATTTTATTTCTACAGAGCAAAAGGCTACTAATATGTGCGGAGGACTCCTTGACTTGACCTATGAAAAGGATTATGAAACCGACACTGTTACAATTACCAACGCCACTTTTATTCCAACGGTTGGGCATTATAATTCTTCTTATAATGATATTCGGATTATTCCATTTTCTGAATATACACCTGAACTTGCAAATCAGCATGGGGTTAGAAATTATCAGTCGCAGTTTAGTTATGAGTATGCCAAAAACGTTTTTAATACCATTATCAGTCCGGAATTTATGACACCGTTGGAATAGTTGTATGGTATGCTTTGGGTGTAAAAATTTTTGTAAAACCAAAAGGGTCCCTCGTCAGCCGAGGGACCCTTTGTTTGTTATATCTTCGTAATATCTTTGGTACAGAGCATTTGAATTCCAGCGGCCTGTAATTCCTTAACCGCTTTTTGGTTATCATCTACTCGAAGAATGACAAAAGCTTTGTCATGAGGGGCTCCAACAAAAGCGTAAATATATTCCACGTTGATCCCCTTGTCATCAAGAATCCGCAGTGGATAGGAGAGTCCGCCCGGCTGATCTTCTACTGAAACAGCGATTACATCAGTAATTGAAACGGTCAGATCTGCATCTTTCAAGACTTTTTCTGCGCGTTCCGGCTCGTTTACAATAAAACGTAAAATGCCAAATTTGGTAGTATCTGCGAGGGAGAGAGCGCGAATGTCAATATTGTTATCTGCCAAAACTTTAGTGATCTGTGCGAGCCTTCCTGATTTG